>JAEZJW010000187.1 GCA_023415595.1 Bacillota bacterium | reverse complement strand
TGGTAATGCTGCCACCCGTTCGGCTGCCTTTCTCTCCGGTCTGATACATTGAAACGGTCTTACTGTTGCCATTAAATTAACCTCCACACTATCTTTAATTCAAATTCTTCATTGCATTTCTCTGATCCTTCATCCTGCCGTTCAATGCCTTAATCTGGCCGACAGTTTCGCTGATGAAGCCAATCTGGGAATTCTCTTCCTCTATATAGGATAAGATCTCCTCGGTTGCAGCAGAGTTCTCTTCTGAAATGCTGGCCACATTCATCATCTGCTCCTGAATCTCGATAAAATTATTCACCAGCTCTTCGATTTCCTTCACATTCTTCTGGAATTCACCGTTGGTATCCTTATAGTAATCCTTGATTTGTTTAAAAAATTCAGCGACCTCACTCATCATAGCTAATCCTGAATTAGCTGCTTTATCTCCTTCTACTGATTTTTCAGCTGCTTCCGCTGACTTATCAGAGATGCGGTCGGTCACTTCGGTGATATCGACCACAATAGCCCTGCTCTGTTCGGAAAGTCTTCTGATTTGCTCTGCCACAACAGCAAAACCCTTCCCCTGTTCACCGGCACGGGCAGATTCTATGGATGCATTCAGTGCCAGAAGGTTTGTCTGGCCTGCTATATCCTTAATACTGTATAAAAGGCTGTTGATCATGTCAAGGCTTTCTTTCAGTTCAGTAACGGTTACTGCCGTCAGACTAATAGCGGATTGTACCGTGCTCATACTGTTCTTAGCTTTCTCCACCTTTCTCCAGCCATCCTCCACCATGCTCTCCATGCTGTTGGTTTTATCCATAATCCCATGGGAGAGGGATACTGACTGGTTAAGTCCCTGCATAGAACTGTTCATCGTCCCGTTAATCACATTAACACTGGAGGCTTCCTCCTGTATAGCGGCAGAGATCTGTTGCACAGACTCTAATATTCCCTTGCTTGTTTCATTTATATTAAGAGTTTTCTCGTTTAATACACCGATACTGCCGTCCAGGGTTCCAGCGACTTCCTTGATGGATTGAAACATTCCGTTCAGCCTTCCGAGTAGCTTACCGGTTTCCGCTTCCTTCTCTGCGGTCTTATTCACCAGATCATTGCCCCACTTCGTCAGGAAGTAAAGTAAAATCAAGACACCGTCCGTCAGTATTATGATTGTTGTGAAATCGGAATAGGTATGTATCTCAGAGAGTAAACTGTCCGGAACAAAAACGTACAGAATGATGTATTCCATATTCACCAGGATTCCATGGATCATAATGAGTTCCTTTTTAAAATAAAGAGATACCATCGCTATGGATACTAAAAACATATAGTGTTTGTTTAAGCTATATCCATCAGCAAAGATCAGACCGGTGATTACAAAGGAGGTCAGTGATGCAAACAGTAATCCACGAATGAAACTTTTCATTGGAATAAAATAATTCAGAAACATAATGGCAGCTATTACTGCTCCTGCCGTCAGCTGGACACCGCTGTTCGCAAGCCCATCAGCCATAACAACCTGCCCGCATATGATAATTACCAGCAACAAAATAGTAATCAGATTAACTTTATCCGCTTTTCTTAAATTGTACCCCACCTGCATATTCATAACCTCCCAGTATTTTAATAATTCCGGTAATTATTACTATAATCATAATACCTTTTTTAATTATTTTCAACATAAAAACACAATATAATTCATAAATATTCAGGTTTTATCTATATATAGTGAAATCCGGTATAAAAAGATACTGCAAACGATTTACCTCAGTAATTCATTTGCAGCACCTTTTCTTCTATTCCCTATCCACTCTATTCAAAATATAGTTATTTGACAATTCTAACCTTTAATACACCCTTGATGGTAGCAAGCTTCGCTGCAATGTCTTCATTGATGGAAGCCTCTACATCCAGGACTGTATAGGCATTATCACCCTTACTCTTATTCACCATGTCGGAGATATTAATATTCAGGGCGGAGAAAGCTCCGGTAAACTGGGTTAGCATGTTTGGTATATTTCTATGCAGGATAGCAATACGTCCCTGCGTCTTGCAAGCACCGGCATCACAATTCGGGAAGTTAACGGAGTTCTTGATGTTACCGTTCTCCATATAATCCATCAGCTGCTTAACAGCCATGACTGCACAATTATCTTCGGACTCCTCAGTGGAAGCTCCAAGATGGGGGATAGCGATTACTCCATCCATTTTCACCGTCCTATCGTTCGGGAAGTCGGTAATATACTTAGCTACCTTACCGGACTGCAGGGCATCTGCAATATCATTATCATTTACGAGCAGATCTCTTGCAAAGTTCAGGAGGATTACTCCATCCTTCATCTTAGCGATTGCTTCCTTATTAATCATTTCCTTCGTATTCACATCAGGATCCTCATCGGATACCAATGGTGTATGTACTGTGATATAATCACATTCCTTATAGATCTCATCTCTGGTCTTTACATGCACAACATCCCTTGAAAGGTTCCAGGCACTATCAACAGAGATAAAAGGATCACAGCCGTAAACCTTCATTCCCAGACGGTTTGCCGCATTGGCCACCAATACACCAATCGCTCCCAGGCCGATGACTCCGAGCTTCTTGCCCTGGATCTCACGGCCGGCGAATTTGCCCTTGCCCTTCTCCACAAGCTTTGCTACACCGGCTTCTTCCTTAATGGTCTGTACCCAGTTGACACCGCCAACGATATCTCTGGAAGCCATGATCAAGCCGGCTATTACCAGCTCCTTCACACCATTAGCATTAGCACCGGGGGTGTTAAATACTACAATGCCCTGTTCCGCGCATTTATCCAGCGGAATATTATTAACTCCGGCTCCTGCTCTGGCAATCGCCTTCAGATTATCCGAAAACTCCATCTCATGCATGGCGGCACTTCTTACCAGAATCACATCTGCATCGTTCACATTATCCACTTTCGTATACTGGTCAGTAAATATATTGATTCCTATATCCGCGATAGGATTCAGACAGTTATATTTCATATAATAAATCCTCCAATCTTGCAATTTACCCCCAGGTAGAACAAGGAGTGAGCACCTCTGTGCGAACTTCGTAGTTCTTCCGAAGCGAATTGTCTACAATTCGCTTTGTGAAGATGCTTTTTCTTCACACTACCCCGGCTACTTTTATTTCGTGTTCTCCGCTTCGAACTTCTTCATGAACTCCACGAGCTTCTCCACACCTTCAATCGGCATTGCATTGTAGATGCTGGCTCTCATACCGCCTACGGACCTGTGGCCCTTTAAGTTCTCAAAGCCTGCTGCCTTAGCTTCCTTCACGAATTTCGCATCCAGCTCTTCATTACCGGTAACAAAGGTTACATTCATCAGGGAACGGTCCTTCTTCTCCGCGGTTCCTCTAAAGAGCTTGCTCTGGTCCAGATAATCATAGAGGACGGCAGCCTTCTTCTCATTATGTGCCTTCATAGCTTCCAGGCCGCCCATATTCTTGATCCACTTGAATACCTTGCCGCAGATATAAATACCGTAAGCCGGCGGGGTATTGTACATGGAGCCTTCCTCTGCATGAGTCTTATATTTTAACATTGTCGGTGTACCGGGAAGGGTATCCTCCGTAATCAGATCCTCACGGATGATTACGATAACAACTCCGGCAGGGCCGATATTCTTCTGAACACCGCCGTAAATGAGTCCGTATTTTGTTACATCTACGGGTTCTGAGAGGAAGCAGGAGGACACATCAGCTACCAGGGGCTTACCCTTGGTGTTCGGAAGAGTCTTGAACTTCGTTCCGAAAATCGTATTATTTTCACATATGTATACATAATCCGCATCCTCGGAAATCGGAAGATCGGAACAATCCGGGATATAGGAAAAAGTCTTGTCTGAAGAGGATGCAACTGCGTTGATCTTACCGAAGAGCTGTGCTTCCTGGTAAGCTTTCTTCGCAAACTGGCCGGTAACGATATAATCGGCTACCCTGTTCTTCATGAGATTCATAGGTATCATGGCAAACTGCTGTGAAGCGCCGCCCTGAAGGAATAGAACTTTATAGTTATCAGGAATATTCATTACTTCTCTAAGGTCTTTCTCTGCTTCCTGAATAATTGACTCATAAGCTTTCGACCTGTGGCTCATCTCCATTACTGACATTCCGGTGCCTCTGTAATCGAGCATTTCATCTGCTGCTTCCTTAAGAACTTCAACCGGTAACATCGCCGGTCCTGCAGAAAAGTTATAAATTCTTCCCATACTCTCATCCTCCCTTGGATCCTACTGATTTCTCACTACATGACTTTAATTTAGTAAAGTATACCTTTCATTATAAGACTATGTTATTTTTTTGTCAATACATGATTCTTCGTGCAATAATTAATGTTTTTCGCCTGATTCATTAGTAATAATTATAATAGGTGGATAAATCTCCCATCCATTTTTTGTCCGGTAAAAGCAGGCAATGAATGCCTGCTTCTGCCGATTTATCTGCGTAATCCGTGAACTTTATTTCTGTATATCCTCTTCCGAGAATACCTCTTCAATCGCCGCACCCGGTGCAACCATAGGCCATACCTTCTCATCACTGTCAATGATGCAGTCAATCAATACCGGTTCTCCGAGGGCGATGGCCTCCTTCAGAACGCTTTCTACTTCTTCCTTCTTTGTAATCCGGTATGCCTTCGCTCCCATGGCTTCCGCCAGCTTAACAAAATCCACCTTGTCATTTAAATTAGTATGGGAGTATCTCTGTCCGTAGAACAAAGTCTGCCATTGTCTTACCATACCCAGTACATGGTTGTTGAAGATGATCTCCACAATCGGAATATTATAGCGGGTCGCGGTAGCCAGCTCATTCATGTTCATCCTGAAGCAACCGTCCCCTGCAATGTTAATGACTGTCTTATGAGGCATCCCTATCTTGGCTCCGATGCAGGCACCAAGTCCGTAGCCCATAGTTCCTAAGCCTCCGGAGGTGATAAAGGTTCTAGGCAGCTTATAATCATAATACTGTGCTGACCACATCTGATGCTGGCCAACCTCGGTTGTAATGATGGCATCCCCACCGGTAACCTCATAAAGCTTCTGCAGGATGTAAGGACCGGTCAGGATATCCTGGCGGTATTTGAGCGGGAACTTCTCCTTAAGTCCCAGCACATGAGTTAGCCATTCCTTGTGGTCCTGGTGTTCCAAAGCCTTATTCAGTCTGATCAGAACCTCCTTCACATCTCCGATGACAGAGCTGTGAGCAAGCACATTCTTATTAATTTCAGCAGGATCGATATCGATCTGCAGTACTTTCGCGCTATTAGCGAATTTCTTCGCATTGCCTGTTACACGGTCCGAGAAACGTGCACCTATGGTAATCAGAAGATCACATTCGGTCACCCCTAAGTTGGAGGCTTTCGTCCCATGCATTCCGAGCATGCCGGTATATCTGGGATCTGTACCGTTGAACGCACCCTTACCCATCAAGGTATCAGCTACCGGTGCATCCACCTTATCCACGAATTCCTTAAGCTCATCATGGGCCTCAGATATTACCGCACCACCTCCTACAAAGATGAAGGGTTTCTTCGAGTGCCGGATCATTTCAATTGCGTGAGTCAAATCCTTCTCCGTGATATCCTCCGTTACTCTCTCGATCGGTTCAGGGGTTTTCGGAGTGAATTCCGTCTTTGTGATCGGAGCAGTTACATCCTTCGTGATATCCACCAGAACCGGTCCCGGCCTGCCGGATCTGGCAATCCGGAATGCCTTTCTGATGGTATCTGCAAGCTTTGTAATATCCTTAACGATATAATTGTGCTTTGTGATAGGCATCGTGACACCGGCAATATCAATCTCCTGGAAGGAATCCTTCCCCAAGAGATTAACAGCCACATTTGCTGTAATGGCTACAACCGGTACATTATCCATATATGCTGTCGCAATACCTGTAACCAGATTCGTGGAACCGGGACCGGAGGTAGCGAAGCAGACTCCTACCTTACCTGTAGCCCTGGCATATCCATCGGCTGCATGGGCAGCACCCTGTTCATGGGAGGTCAGGATGTGCCTGATCTCATTACTGTGCTTATAAAGCTCATCGTATATATTCAGGATGGTACCTCCGGGATATCCGAATACAGTATCAACACCCTGTTCCTTCAAACATTCAATTACAATTTGCGAACCTGTTAACTCCATAGAAACCTCCGTTCTGCCGTTGGCATATCATATGTCAAAGTAGTTACTTTGCTTTGGGTACTTCAAGGATTGCACCGCGGTTACCGCTTGTTACCATGGCTACATAACGGGAGAGATATCCAGTCGTAATCTTCGGCTCACGGGGCTGCCATTTTGATCTTCTAGCCTCCAGTTCTTCCTCAGAGATAACAAAATTCAGTGAATTCTGATTGATATCGATCCGGATCAGATCCCCTTCCTCCACTAAGGCTATGTTGCCTCCGACTGCAGCTTCGGGCGATACATGGCCGATGCAGGCACCTCTGGAAGCTCCGGAGAAGCGTCCATCCGTAATCAATGCCACGGAAGATCCAAGCCCCATTCCCATGATTGCACTTGTCGGATTCAACATCTCTCTCATACCGGGTCCGCCCTTCGGTCCTTCATAGCGTATAACGACCACATCTCCGGAATGGATCTTACCGCCTGTGATTGCCTGAATGGCATCCTCTTCACAATCGAATACCCTGGCAGGTCCTTCGAACTTCATCATGGAGGGGTCCACAGCAGAGCGTTTCACAACTCCGGAGTCCGGAGCCAGGTTACCCTTTAAGATGGCGATGCCGCCGGACTCACTGTAAGGATTGTCAATAGGACGAATTACTTCCTTATTAAGATTGATACAATTCTGAATGTTCTCGCCCACCGTCCTGCCGGTCACTGTGATCAGATCGGTGTAGAGGAGTCCCTTCTTATTTAATTCATTCATAACTGCATAAACTCCACCCGCCTCATTCAGATCCTCAATATAGGTGTGGCCGGCCGGTGCCAGGTGGCACAGGTTCGGAGTTCTGGCACTTACTTCATTTGCTATATCAATATTCAGATCAAAGCCGACCTCATGGGCAATTGCCGGAAGATGCAGCATTGTATTCGTGGAGCAGCCAAGTGCCATATCTACGGTCAGGGCATTCATAAAGGCCTTCTCCGTCATGATATCTCTGGGGCAGATGTTCTTCTCATATAATTCCATGATCTTCATTCCCGCATGCTTCGCGAGGCGGATTCTCTCAGAGTATACTGCCGGGATGGTTCCGTTCCCCTTTAAGCCCATGCCGATTACCTCGGTCAGGCAGTTCATGGAGTTAGCCGTATACATACCGGAACAGGAACCGCAGGTAGCACAGGCTTTATTCTCATACTCTTCTACTTCTTCCTCGGTCAGCTTTCCTGCACTATAGGCTCCGACAGCTTCAAACAGGCTGGATAAGCTGGTCTTGCTGCCGTTCACTCTGCCTGCCAGCATCGGTCCGCCACTGACGAAGATGGTTGGAATGTTCAGTCTTGCTGCCGCCATTAAAAGTCCCGGGACATTCTTATCACAATTCGGTACCATGACCAGTGCATCAAATTGATGAGCCATTGCCATGGCTTCGGTTGAGTCGGCAATCAGATCCCTGGTCACTAGGGAATACTTCATTCCCTGATGTCCCATTGCGATTCCATCACAGACGGCAATTGCAGGGAAGACAATCGGTGTTCCGCCGGCCATAGCTACGCCAAGCTTGACGGCATCCACTATTTTATCCAGATTCATATGTCCGGGAACAATTTCGTTATAAGAGCTCACGATACCCACGAGCGGCTTATGTAATTCTTCTTTGGTGAACCCCAGTGCGTTAAATAACGATCGATGGGGGGCCTGCTGAATCCCTGTTTTTACTGCGTCACTTCTCATCCTTAACCACCTTTTCCTTATTATAATACAAAATTTCGAGTTGCCCCTGCTCTGCCTTAAAATACGGCATTTTGAGTAGATTTTTACTGCTTTAATGTAGTACAGTATATAATAAAGGATTTCCTTCTAAAAATCAATGTAAAAATAAAATTATTTTTGCATTCATTCCCAAACAGACAAATTGCTAAAAATATCATTATTTATAAATACTTATATAAAATATCATTGCTTCTATTTTGATTACATGATAATATTCAAGTGTATGAGCAAATATATGGCAATAAAACTTTTTTACTTTAGGAGGCGCTATAATGAGTTTTTCTGAATTTCTGCAGCAGCTCTTTTCGAACCCTGCTCTCTTCATCACAGTCCTGCTTATTCTGGGGGTAATCCTGGTGAATGGCTGGACGGATGCACCTAATGCAATCGCAACCTGCGTATCGACCAGGTCCATCAGCCCGAAGAGGGCAATTATGATGGCTGCTGTTTTTAATTTTCTCGGAGTGTTCGTAATGACTATGATCAGCAGGGAGGTTGCCTTTACCATATCTAAGATGGTGCAGTTCGGCAGTGATAAGAACGCCCTGGTCGCACTTTGCGCTGCGTTATTCGCAATCGTTGTATGGGCAACAGCCGCTTGGGCTTTCGGAATCCCTACCAGTGAATCCCATGCCCTGATTGCCGGAGTCACCGGTGCTGCGCTCGCTCTTCAGGGTGGAAAAGGAATTAACGGCGCTGAGTGGATCAAGGTTATCTATGGTCTGGGCCTTTCCACAGTGATTGGATTTGGATTGGGCTTCCTGATTACGAGACTTACCGGATACCTATTCAAGCACACGGATCGAAGAAAAACCAATAAGGCCTTTAAGGGCGCCCAGGTAGCAGGTGGTGCTGCCATGGCCTTCATGCATGGCGCTCAGGATGGTCAGAAATTCATGGGTGTATTCATGCTGGGTATGTTCCTTTCAAACGGGCAAGCCGGTGTTACATCTGATTATGCTATCCCGATCTGGCTGATGGTGCTCTGTTCGGTCGTTATGGCTTTAGGTACCTCCATCGGCGGTTACAAGATCATAAAAACTGTTGGTATGGGAATGGTGAAGATGGATCCCTACCAGGGCTTCTCAGCAGATGCCGCGGCAACAATCAGTCTGTTCGCAGCAACCACCTGGGGCATACCGGTCAGTACGACCCATACGAAGACAACCGCTATCATGGGAGTCGGTGCCTCCAAACGCTTATCCTGTGTTAACTGGTCCGTTGTAAAGGAGATGGTAGCTGCCTGGATCTTAACCTTCCCCGGCTGTGGTCTTCTCGGTTATATTATGTCATTGATCTTTATCAGGATATTTTAGGGACAAGGTCCTGCGACCCCGGAAAATATAATACTATATTAATATGAAATAACATTATGATAGAAAGGAAGTATCTTTACATGGCTAGAAAAAATGATTACAATTATTTTGAGGCTTTTGCCAACTTATCCAAATTCTCTGTAAAATCTGCTGAGATTCTTCACAAAACCTTAGGAAACTTCAATCCTGCCGAGATGCCGACTAAGGTGAAGGAAATGCATCATATTGAGCACTCGGCTGATTTGGCAAAGCATGAGATTACAAATCATCTGGTGAAAGAATTCCTTCCTCCGATCGAGCGTGAGGATATCTCAAGCCTGTCCCAGGAGATTGATGATGTTACCGACTCAGTGGAGGATGTTCTCCTGTTCATAAGCATGTTTGATATCCAGAAGATTCGTCCTGAGATACTAAAATTCACGGAACTGATTGAAAGATGCTGTAAATCCATGGATGAAGCCCTGGTGGAATTCAAGAACTTCAGGAACTCCAAGAAGCTGAAGGATAAGCTGATCGAAATTAACCGTCTTGAAGAAGATGGAGATGAGCTGTATGTTCAGATGGTTCATAATCTGTACCATACCTCCAAGGATCCGATTGAACTCATGACCTGGACAGAGATCATGCACCGCCTGGAGTTATGCTGTGATAATTGCGAGGATGTAGCAGATGTCATTGAAGGCATCGTAATGAAGAATTCCTAGTTCATTAAAACTGTAACACCTATTCAACAGATTTAAGAAAGGTTCGGTTAAGAATGAATATTGAGAAGCAGAAGGCATTTATCATACGTGTATTATATGCAACAATGATTTTAGGCCTGGTATATATCGTTATTAAATATCTACTTCCCATGCTAATGCCTTTTGTGATCGGCCTGGTTATTGCAGTTGTGTTTCGGAAGCTGATTGATTTTATCGAAGCCAAGCTTCATATCAAGCGCGCCTTCGTATCCATCTTCATACTGATTATATTCTATGGAGTCCTTGTACTTTTGATCAGTTTTATCGGAGTTAAGATATTTACCTTCCTTAAGGATCTGTTCGGAAGGCTTCCAAACCTGTATGAAGATACGATTCAGCCTGCCATCAGTAAGGCCGGGGACAACCTGATGATTCAGTTCCCTCAGGTCAAGCCCTATGTTGAGGATTTGAATGACACTATCTTTGCTTTTGTAAAGGACGCCTCCTCTTCTGTAATCGGAATGATTACCGGAATTGCTGGCGGTCTCCCGACTCTGCTGATTAAACTGATTTTTACAATAGTATCCTCCTTCTTCTTTACGATTGATTATTACCGGATCACAAATTTCGTCATCCGCCAATTTAAGGGAGCCCGCAGGGAGATGCTGCTGAAGCTTAAGGATAATGGAATCGGCACGCTGGGTAAATTTATACGTGCCTATGCGGCCATAATTTCTATCACCTTTCTGGAATTATCCATTGGCTTCTGGATCCTCGGAATACCTAGTCCGGCATTGTATGGAGCCTTGATTGCCATCATTGATGTTCTCCCGATCCTGGGTACTGGCCTCATTCTTCTTCCCTGGGCCGGAATTGCACTGATTATGGGGAATACAAAAATAGGTATCGGAATGTTGATTGTTTATATCGTTATTACCGCTGTACGTCAGACAATCGAACCTAAAATCGTTGGCCAACAGATCGGACTCCATCCCATTCTGACCCTTCTGCTGATGTACGTAGGTGCTCAGCTGATGGGAGTCCTTGGGCTTCTGTTATTACCGGTCATCGCCACGATTATCAAGAAGCTGAATGACGAGGGAACGATCCATGTGTTCCGATAGATAACAACAAATCTTGCTTTCATAAAAAACAGGATGCCTGTGACAGTCCTTTGTAGTAAGGGCTCTCCAGGCATCCTGTATTTCATAGGATGGTATATTGTCCTGATTACTCAATAAAGCGCTTTAACTGAAAGAATCCTTCGGTGCAAAGGTCGAGCAGTCCGTTTCATCGGATTCCTGCGCATTTCTGGGCTCCACCATGATCTTTTCAGCGGAACAATGATCACCGGACATATAATACTCACAGGTATTTACGACACATTTGATTCCTTCATTCGGTTTATCCATTTTTCTAACCGCCATCTTTATCCCTCCATTTATTGAATTTACTATCTTAGTGTTAGCAGGAATAAAGATATTCATGCAAGTTAATTTAATCACAACGTTTAAAAATTTTTAACAGACGCAGATAATGACTGGCTTCCCGAAGGGTATGGTCAGCCAGCAGAGGAATTATGATTGACTTAATCTTACATTCCAAAAGGCCCTCCGTACCCTGTGCTTTGAATTCACGGATGGCTCTTGTTGCCTCCAAGCTTTCTTCTGTAACTCTGCCTAAGGCCGGTCTGGACATATCCATGGCTTCCTTGGCCTCCATGGTCAGCTGATCGAATTCTTTGCCAAAATTATCTGCTGTTTTAAACAACTCCTCCTCGGTAGGATCCAGAAGGCCGCGGATGAACTTGGAATGCTCAGCCATGATCCTGTTCCAGAAGAACTCCTGCTCGAAGGCTTCCCGCTGGATATTGACTTCCTCCCTGGATTGCAGCCTCCTGATCAGTCTCTGATAGAACTTAGCTTCTCTGAGGATATGGTCTATGAGTAAAGGATAGTTATTTGTAAACATCTTGCAGGTAAGCACATCACTTAAAATTGTTGTCTTAAAACGGATGATATCATCCAGCAACAGGATACATCTTCTGTTCAGTACAGCTACACGTCTTTCCAGGACCGGGCTGAATTCAGCACCTCCCTGAAGCCCGAGTTCTTCTTCCGTAATACTGGTTCTGATCGGTACCGAGGTATAGAACTCCGTTAACCGTTCCGCTTCTAAGGTATATTTGGTCAGAACCTCTCCGGATTGCAATACATCATCACTTACGACTCCGTTTGACAGTGCCACACAGTCTGCCAGGAAATCTTCAAATGCATGCTTTAATTCATCGGCATGCTTAATAAATATATCATCTCTGGGAGT
Organism: Bacillota bacterium; assembly: GCA_023415595.1. GTDB lineage: Bacteria > Bacillota > Clostridia > Lachnospirales > Lachnospiraceae > Mobilitalea. Next base: position 11,091 of record JAEZJW010000187.1, on the reverse strand, counting down.
AAAGCCTATCTGCAGGAAAAATGAATGTTCCTTCATTATTCTTGCAAAAAACAGATGTGTCTCCAGAGATTGGCGTATAAAATCTCTTCTTGACAGCATAAAAAACGCTCCTTATTTATTATTTACTTGTAAAAGCTGCTATGATCTAATCGTACCGGTACATTACCACTGGTATTCCATAAGGTGGTGCCTGTAGAATTGATTACGAGTCCATCCGCCAGGTATGCTTTAATTGTTCCTGTGTTGAATAAATGCGTTCCGGTGATCTGGCGGAAAATGCAATTGATAAACCTTATCAGTTCAATCGTACAATCCTGGAAACGAACAGTGAAGCCACCGCTGGTGTTAGCGAAATCACAATTGATGAAATCAATCCTGTCATACTTTCCCTTAAAATAACAGAAGGTCTTCACGAACCTGCAATGCTCAAAGATAGCCTCATTAGCACCGCCGGTACAATTCAGCTGCATCTTCATATCCTTGCATCTGACCTTTAAGGTTCCTGTATTTCCCGCCAGTATCAGCTTAATTCCCTGGTCCGCCACAGTCCCATAAGGCGCATAGGTCTCATCCGTCAGGTTACCTTCAAAAACAATATTATCGAAGATTTTAGACTTAGAATTATTAAGGTTGATACTGCTTCCCTCTGGTACGGTATTATTTCTAAAGAAGATGTTCTTCATTGCACAGCCCCCGTTATTCACCATAAGCTGCACTGGATTCACTGTTTTACTGCCGTACTTTAAGCTAATCACATTCCCATCAAACCATAGATTTTCTGATATCTGCCCCAGCAGAGACGAATTAAATTGTACGAATCGTTTATTCCCATAGTTTACGGTAATATGATTGTTTAGAAATTTCATATTACTCATTCCGTTTATAATAAATACGATAACATCTGTATTATCCGAAAATTGGTTTGAGGTACCATCCAGGGTCGTATCATCTATCATATTGCCTTCAAATATTACATCCTTAGGATAGAACTCGAAGTTATTATCGATTTTATTCGTTCTATAGTCCGCTGTTGAAAAATCAAACATACCATAGCCTTTTTCTCTGGAACCGCTAAAAAAATTATTCCGGATAATCAGATTATGAAAAGCACCTACTTTATTTGTTTCATTTCCATATCCATCATCCTCATCCCTGTAAATTGCTTTAATCATCATGTAAAAATCGTTACAGCCACTGAAATAATTCCCTTCCACAAGAAAATTGGTTGGATTGGAATAGAAATCGATGAAATCATGGACGGAATTATAAAATCGGTTACCGACAATCAATCCTTTTTTGCAGTTCTGAGACAAATGGATGCACTCATCCGTATTTACCCAATTCATATTGAACTCCGAATCCCTTACAACCAGATCCTCACATCCGTATAGAGCAATCCCTCCGTAATTGACTTTGCAATTGATTATTCTTAAGAGCTTGCAATCGGATATATAGGCAATCCAATTAGAATCCTTGGGTACCTCTACCCAGCTGAATTCACATTTATTGAAGGATATCTCAGCACTTTTACTATTACACATAATAAATGGTGCTGCTGTACATTTCAGTGTTATATTTTCTGCTCTGAAATTTGCCCGGATTGATATATAACTGCATAGTAAAGTGGTCCTCTCACTGCCGTCCCCAAAGAAAAATACTTTTTCCTCCGGTGAGGTATAGGTAATTCTATAGGTTCCACTGGCGAAATAAATCGGTCTGCCGCTGGCAATCGCTTTCTTCCATATATCATCACAGGGTTTCACTCCTGTCGGATCTGCCCCTTCTGCTTTCATCATAAAGGGTATATCCTGCATCTTTAATTCTGCCACCAAATCCTCCTCCTTTTTGCACCAACCGGAATCCATTAAAACCTTCGCTGTTACATCGTTATTGACAGTGGTATACTATTTGACATTTTTTGTATCTGTTATATTTTATTAAAAATTGCGAGAAAGGTTCATGTAATTCTTAACTTATCCGGGCTAAGCATGAAATGTGCGCCCGGCGGGCGCACTTAGAAATAACAAAGAACTACCCGCTATGCGGGTAGTTCTTTGTTATTGTTCCGATATGTTTCTCCTTAGCGGATGTCTTTTGAGGGAAGACATACAAGCCGTAATCACTTTGCTCTGTTTCAGCAGAGAATTATGAAAGAATTATACTTTTATTTTAGGCTGGAAGTTGCCTTAGGCAGGATAATTGCAAAGCGATTTCCTGCTTCATACTGTAATTTATTCGGTTACTTTTTCATGCAGGATAATTGCAAAGCAATTTCCTGCTATATACTGTGATTTATTCGGTTACTTTTTCATGCAGGATAACTGCAAAGCAATTTCCTGCTTTATACTGTAATTTATTCGGCTACTTTTCATGCAGGATAACTGCAAAGCAATTTCCTGCTGGTAATTTTATTAAAGCCAAGAGCTGGTCTTATGCAGGAAATTGCTTAGAGATGCCCTCAGCCATCATATCAGCCATTTCAAGAGCCTGGGCTTCCACATCATCATAACCGTTGATGCTTTCTTCATAATTTCCTTCCAACATATTCATGACATTCGTCTGTAACAGCTCCAGATGCTCATTCATCATGGCATTCCAATCTTCGGTGCTCCAATTAGGGTTAATGCTTCCTAAGTATTCTGCTATCTGGTTTGCGTTTTCATACCATCTTTGCTCTGCATCCGCGGCAGCTTCCGTATTCCCTTGTTTGGCAGCCTGCACCAGCTCTGCTGCTATTGTCAGATGGCTTGTTAATAGCTGTTCGATATTCTGAGCGACCTCATCACTATAAAAAGTGCCAAAGGCATTGCCGAAATCCACCGGGTTTCTGAGTAGCCTCTGAATAATCGGATCCTTCTCCGGAAGGTCATGGATGATTGCCATAATCGCTATTCTGGTCCAGGTTACATGCTGTTCCCACAGCATTCGGAAGTAATTCCCCAGATCGCACATCATACCATCCATGTCCATATCCATGTCCATATCCATGTCCATATTGTCTTCAAAGTCATCCATAGGACTACCTGTATTCTCGTTGTATGGTGCATAGTATTGATATCCCGGCATTAACGTTATTACCTGCCCAACCTGGAGGTTTCTGGGATCTATCCCCGGATTTAATTCCATCACTGAATCAACCGTTGTATTGAAGACCTGCGCCAACATCCATATCGTATCATACGGCCGGATTGTATATCTAATCGTACCACTCATATTGAATATCATCCCTAACTCAAAGTTCTATTTCAACTTATGATTCAGGGGATAAAAAGGTTCCATAACTTCCATATATAAAACACTGAGGTTAACTTTATTTTACTTTAAACGCCCTACAGAACTAAAATTAGCGTTCCTGCAGCGATTAATATTCCTCCGATTGCCATCTTTACCGTGAAGGCTTCTCCCAGAAAGATAAATGCCATAACCATAGTAATGACAACGCTGAGCTTATCGATTGGAACCACCTTAGAGGCTTCACCCAATTGTAGTGCCTTGAAATAAAACAACCAGGAGGCACCTGTTGCCAGCCCGGAGTAGATCAGAAACCTCCAGTTCTTATCCGTCAGGGTGGAGAGCTCTTTCTGTTTACCTGTTAAAAATACGATTCCCCACGCCATAATCAGGACAACGATTGTTCTGATTGCCGTGGCCAGGTTGGAATTGATGTTCCTAATACCTATCTTCGCAAGAATTGATACTAATGCAGCAAACACTGCTGACATTAACGCATAAAAAATCCACATGTTGGTACCTCCCTAATCACCTAATGTTCGTTTTCCTGTGCCGCATAATAATTTTATGCGCCATTCTTCAGGAAAAACCTGATCATTCCCTATTATAGCATGTCCATCCATATTAAAAAACTATAATGATAACTGAGAAACTAGTTTTCGTATCTCCCGAGTTGCTTTATTCTAATTTTAGTTGGATATGTAAAGCTGCTGTATCGTTATGATGAAATAAAAGAAGTGGGCTGTTTCACAATAACTAAAAAGATACAAGAGGCCCTATATGTATCCCATAATGCACTGTTTGCTGAACGGATTGATGATTATGTTATGCCAACTGCGGACATTTATGTCCGAAGATGGCATACATAATAGAAATCTGTACAGGAACCAGTGTGTGAGGGAAACATATAAGGTGACTCTTGTATCTACAAAGCTATAATGAAACAGCCCTTTTGTTATCTTAATTCTTACTTGGCTTTTGCATTGATATAGTTAATTAGGCCCTCTGCTTTGATGATCCTCTGCATGAACTCAGGAAATGCCTGACCCTGATAGGCAGTACCCTTCGTTCTGTCATAGATCCTACCGCTGTCAAAATCAATCTCAACCTCATCCCCTGCTTCGATCTCCTTTGCAGCCTCCGGGCACTCGATAATCGGCAGACCGATATTGATCGCATTGCGGTAGAAGATTCTGGCGAAGGTCTCGGCTATGATACAGCTGATTCCGGATGCCTTGATTGCGATCGGTGCGTGCTCTCTGGAGGACCCACAGCCGAAATTCTTATTCGCCACCATGATATCTCCGGGCTTCACCCTGTTAACGAAGTCCTTATCGATGTCTTCCATACATTTCGCTGCCAGCTCCTTAGGATCGGAGGAATTCAGGTAGCGGGCAGGTATGATAACATCCGTATCCACATTATCACCGTATTTGTGAACTAATCCATATGCTTTCATTTTAATACCTCCATCCTGATTATAAGCCTAATTCTTCCGGTCCGGAAATCTTACCGGTTATTGCACTGGCTGCAGCTACTGCCGGATTCGCAAGATAAACCTCGGATTTTACATGACCCATTCTGCCGACAAAGTTACGATTGGTCGTTGCAACAGCCCGTTCTCCTGCTGCCAGAATACCCATATGTCCGCCCAGGCAGGGTCCGCAGGTAGGAGTGCTAACTACAGCACCGGCTTTGACGAAGGTTGCGAGTAACCCCTCTTCCATGGCCTGAAGGTAGATCTTCTGGGTAGCGGGGAAGATAATGGTCCTGACACCCTTCGCAACCTTTCTGCCCTCAAGTACCTTGGCAGCAATCCTTAGGTCTTCGATTCTTCCGTTTGTGCAGGAACCGATGACTACCTGATCAATTCTGATATCTCCGACATTATCAATTGTATGAGTATTTTCCGGGAGATGAGGGAAAGCTACAGTGGGCTTTAAGGAGGACAGATCTATCTCATAGACCTCATCATACTCTGCGTCCGCATCTGCCTCATAAATCTTATATTCCTTGGCGGAATGCTCTTTGATATAAGCTATCGTAGCTGCATCCACGGGGAAGATTCCGTTCTTGGCTCCCGCTTCGATCGCCATGTTAGCCATGGAGAAACGATCATCCATGGAGAGGTTCTGTAAGCCGTCCCCCACAAATTCCATGGACTTATACAGAGCACCATCCACTCCGATCATACCGATGATATGAAGGATAACATCCTTACCGCTGACCCATTTGGCGGGCTTGCCGGTCAGAACGAATTTCAGAGCGGAAGGAACCTTGAACCAGGCCTTACCGGTAGCCATGCCGGCTGCCATGTCCGTACTTCCTACACCTGTAGAAAAAGCTCCGAGGGCTCCGTAGGTACAGGTATGGGAATCAGCTCCGATTACAACATCCCCTGCCACCACGAGACCTTTCTCAGGTAATAAAGCATGCTCGATGCCCATTTCACCGATTTCAAAATAATTCGTTATATCATGTTCCATTGCAAATTCCCGTACACATTTGCAATGCTCTGCGGATTTGATATCCTTGTTCGGTGTGAAATGGTCCGGCACCAGAGCAATCTTATCCTTATGAAATACCTTCTTCGTTGTAAACTTCTCAAACTCATGGATGGCAACCGGGGCGGTTACGTCATTGCCCAGTACCAGATCCAGCTCCGCCTCAATCAGCTGTCCAGCAGTGACCTTCTCAAGTCCCGCATGAGCGGCCAGAATCTTCTGCGTCATTGTCATACCCATAGCATTATCCTCCTATCCTGATTTCAGTTATAACCTATATCTCATTTACGATCAGATCGCCCATTTCCTTCGTTCCTACGAGAGTCTTGCCCTCAGACATGATATCGATGGTCCGGTAATCCTTCCGAAGGACTGCCTTGACCGCAGCTTCTATCCTATCCGCTTCTTCCATCAGGTCAAAGGAATACCGGAGCATCATTGCTGCCGAGAGAATCGTAGCAATCGGATTCGCCTTGTTCTGTCCTGCGATATCCGGTGCGGATCCGTGGCTCGGCTCATAGAGGCCCAGCTTCGTATCACCGAGGCTGGCAGATGCCAGCATACCGATGGAGCCTGTCACCATACTTGCTTCATCCGATAAGATATCCCCGAACATATTCTCCGTCAGGATGACATCGAACTGTTTCGGATCCTTCACGAGCTGCATCGCGCAATTATCCACCAGCATATCGGACAGCTCTACCTCAGGATAATCCTTCGAGACCTCCTTCGTTACCTGTCTCCACAGTCTGGAGGAATCAAGTACATTGGCTTTATCCACGCTGCAGACCTTCTTATTCCTCTTCATTGCGATCTCAAAGGCAAGCTTCGCTATCCTTCTGATCTCGTTCTCATCATAAATAAGGGTATCATATGCCTTCCTAAGCCCGTTCTCCTCGAAGGTCTTCCTCTCTCCGAAATACAGACCGCCGGTCAGCTCACGCAGTACTACAAAATCGAAGCCGTCCCCGATGATATCGGCTCTTAAGGGACAGGCTGCTTTCAATTCCTCAAAAAGGACTGCCGGTCTGATGTTGGCATACAGCTTCAACCCCTTACGGATTCCTAAGAGCCCTGCTTCCGGCCTTAAATTAGGTGGAAGGCTGTACCAGTTCGACTGACCCACATTACCGCCGACTGCTCCCAGAAGTACGGAATCACTCTTCTTCGCTGTCTCCAGAGCTTCCTCTGTCAGAGGTACGCCGGTTTTATCAATCGAGATACCGCCCATCAGAACTTCTGTGTAGTTGAAGCTATGACCGTATTTCATACCGATCCGGTCCAATACCTTCATCGCTTCCGTAATGATCTCCGGTCCGATGCCATCGCCCGGAATGACTGCTATGTTGTAATTCATTCTTTCTCCTCCCGATTAGTTATGAATTAGCTTTTGGCTCGTTACTATTCAGCCCTTTATGTTATCGACTGGACCAGGGAGGAAATGTTCCCATGGATGAGACGCTCCCGCTTAGTTGCATTACGTAACGGTACATAAGGTTCTAAGATACAGAACCTAAGTACCGACGAATGCAAATACTCACCATGGAAATCATTTCTCCCCGGTCTTATGCCATGTACATCCTTTGGCTGAATAGTAACGAGCCTAAGCTTCCATATTATTCTGTTGCCATCATATCACAATATCTGGTATAATTGAAATACATATTACGAATGGTTATTATAACTTATAGTTATGAAAGGAATAAGCCATGGATCAGAATCTATCCCTTTACCATATCTTTAACTGTGTTGCCGAGACCGGCAACATCTCCCATGCTGCCAGGCAGCTGTTCATCAGTCAGCCCGCAGTCAGTAAAGCCATTACGAACCTGGAGGAGAATCTGGAAACAATTCTGTTCCAGCGTAGCTCCCGCGGAGTCAGACTGACCGAGGAGGGAACGCTTCTTTATTCCTATACGAAGAATGCCTTCGATACCCTGAAGCAAGGGGAGGATCAAATCCGCAGGCTGCATGAGCTTGGTATCGGACATCTTAGGATCGGTGCCAGCGCAACCCTGTGCAAATACCTGCTGCTTCCCTTCCTGAACGGTTTCGTTAAGGAATATCCACATATCAAGATTGCCATCGAGAGCCAGTCCTCCGCCCAAACCCTGAAGCTTCTCGAGAATAACACCCTGGATATCGGTCTGGTGGTTAAGCCGGAAGCCATCGGTGGCTTCCATTTCCATAGCTTATGTGAGACAGAAGATATCTTCGTAGCAACAAAAGCCTACCTAGATAATCTGAAGCTCAGGGAACATTCCCAGGACATCTTCTCTTCAGCTAACATCATGCTGTTGGATACGAAGAACGTCTCCCGTAAATACATTGAACGATACTTTATGGATCATGGGATTGAACCGAAGCAGATCCTGGAGGTCAGCAGCATGGAGCTGCTGATCGAATTTGCCAAGACAGGTCTCGGAGTAGCCTGTGTCATCAAGGAATTCGTAGCCACAGAACTGAAGGAGGGTTCTCTGGTACAGATTCCGTTACAGTATCCGGTAAATAAAAGAGAGGTCGGCTTCTGTTATTTGAAGAATGCCTTCCTCTCCGATTCCATGAAGAAATTCATATCGTTTATCTGTGAATGACATCCCTGCCAAGCCACTTGCCCGAAAGCAGGTTCAAATAATCCTCAACCCGATATTATCAACGTCTTTCACTGTCCGAAGCTCCACATGATCAGATCTCCGGTGGAGCATCACTGGGGTCCGGCTTCGTGGTCGGGGTCGGCTTCGGAGTTGCGGTCGGAGGTGTGAGGTATGCCGGCTTCTTATCTACCAGGAAATCCGCACTTACATACCGGATCTCTCCCTGATATACAAAGCTAGCCCACCCGTTCTCGATGCTGATTACCTCCACCTGCTCCGTATGCACCAGAAAGCCAACAACCTGACCATCCTTTGAGGGGGTTGTCCTGATGTTCAGGATGGCATCATAATCATCCAGCTTCACATATTTTGTTTCAGTCTTACCTACAAATACCGGTTCATCTGTGTCCTTCTGGTCATCCGTTGCTTCTTCCCCCTTGGTATCCTCGCCTGCTTCTGAGGACGGATCCTCAGACGGCTCGTCCGTAACCTCCGGGGTCGGGATGAAAAAGGTCTGTTCATCGGCTGACTTACAGCCGGATAGAACAAATACCGCAATCATTATAATGAAATAAATCATACTCTTCTTCATAAGCATCACTCCAAACTTTTCATATCTTTCCTGATACCCTATACATGATAGCACATTTATCCTGCTTATCCAACTTAAATATTTATGAATTTCTGAAAAGCATTCGAAAGAGTATACCCTTCCTTCAGTTCCTGCCTGTCCGCCCAGGTAAACTCCGTCTCCTCCTTACTGGATGGCAGTTCCTTCAGATACACATGGTAGCCCAGCATATGCCACTCAATATGGGTGAAGATGTGCTTTGTCCTGCCGGCCGTTTCGATACGATCCGGTTTCATGCCCCATTCCTCCAGTTTACTAAGCACAGCCTCAGCCGTCCTATGTTCCATAAGAGCGGGCAGTTCCCACAGTCCTGCCAGAAGTCCCTTGTCCGGCCTCTTCCTGATCGCGAGCTTCTCCTCGTATTCCAGAATCAGTACGGTCCTCTCCTCAATCCTGCGCTCCTTTTTAGCAGCCTTCACCGGAAGCTCCATTACGATATCCTGATGAAAGGCTCTGCACAGATGCATCACGGGGCATTTTTCACAGAGAGGTTTCCCATTCGGCAGGCAGACCGTCGCTCCCAGCTCCATCAGTGCCTGATTGAAATCACCTGGCCTGTCCTTCGGCAGTATCCCGGCAAGCTCCGCCTGAAGCTCCTTCCGGACGCTTTCCTTCGTGATGTCGTCATAGCTTCCTGCAAGCCTCATCGCTACCCTGAGTACATTACCATCAACAGCCGGTACTGCTATACCATACGCGATGGAAGCGATTGCTCCTGCGGTATAGGCTCCGATCCCCGGAAGCTTAAGAAGCTTATTATATTCTGCGGGAAGCTCCCCGCCATATTCTCGCATAACTACCCGTGCTGCTTTCTGAAGATTGCGAACCCGGTTATAATATCCCAGCCCCTCCCACAGCTTCAGAAGCTTCTCTTCCGGAGCCTCTGCTAAGAACTTAAGGTCCGGTAGTGCTTCTGTAAAGCGGTCAAAATACCCCTTCACAGCCTCCACCCTGGTCTGCTGGAGCATAATCTCAGAGACCCAGACATAGTAAGGCTTCGGATTCTCCCTCCAGGGGAGGATCCTTGCATTGTAATCAAACCAATGCAGTAAGTAGGGTACAGTATCTTTAAAATCATAGCGATTGCTCATCCGGTATCTCCATAAGCCGTTGATCGGCTGCTCTGATGCCCCAAGGATTTTGTATTGCCGAATTCCAATGGGTTCATATATCTTATTAAGGTCAACAACCCTAATTGTAACCCATCTCCTATTGTCGGTACAAGAAAAAAAATAATTATTGCTCTGTACCGGACAGTTAAATTATGCTATATTAAAGATAATTTACTAACTTGACGTGGGGGGCATATGTATGTACAGACATATTATCTGGGATTTTGATGGCACCTTATTTGATACCTATCCGGTAATGGCAGGTGTGCTGAAGGATATGTTGGAGGAAATCGGGATCCATGAACCGCAGGAAGCCATCCTCGGTAATATGAAGGTTTCGATCACCTATGCGATGCAGCTTTACAGCGAGAAGCATCATATCACTGCATCTTTCCTTCAGGACGTCAGGAAACGGAGCCGTGAAGCAGAGCTTAAGCAGTGCAAGCCCTATCAGGGAATTGTGGAGGTCTGCCGATCCATCGCAAACTCAGGAAAATATAATTATCTGTATACCCACCGCGGGGAGACCGCCATACATTTTCTGAAAAAGTACGGGCTCTATGACTTCTTCACTGATTTTATCACCTCCCAGCAGGGCTTTCCAAGAAAGCCAAACCCGGAAGCGCTTCATTATCTGATCGGTAAGTATGATATGAAACCGGAGGAAGCCTTAATGATCGGAGACAGGGAGCTTGATATGAAAGCAGCTGTCAATGCGGGAATCCACACCTGCTTTTTCAAGGAGACAGACTTCGCAGTGGATGCCGATCATACGATCGAAGCCTTCGATGAATTATATCATATCCTCTGATACCGCCAATTGTATCATGATATTTCATACATGTTTAACTTCGCAGACAACAGAATAAAAAGCTAAGAGCAGCCTGCCTTCTGATATGATCCCTCTTAAGTAGACAAGGTAAATAACCAAAATCTACTTAAGGGGGATTTTTATGTATCGAAAATATACTCCGGAAGAGAAAATTCAAATTGTTGAAGGTTATGTAAACGGAGAATAC
>JAEZJW010000184.1 GCA_023415595.1 Bacillota bacterium | reverse complement strand
TCCGGTAAAGATTATGACTTAAATATCAGCTAATTCTCATCTCTCACTACATTATTCAAAAACAGCTCTGTCAGGCTGGGGTCAAACTGGGTTCCGGCATTCCTGCGGATCTCCTCGATTGCTTCTTCCCTGGTCAAAGCTTTCCGGTAGGGGCGGTCCGAGGTCATCGCATCATAGGAATCTGCGATGGAGATAATACGGGATAATAACGGTATCTCTTCCCCTTTTCTGCCATAGGGATATCCCTTCCCATCCCAACGCTCATGGTGATTTAAAATATAATCCGCGATCGGTGCAAGCTCAGGTGTTGACATGGCAATACGATACCCCATCTCCGGGTGGCGTTTCATCTCCAGCCATTCCTTCTCGGTAAGCTTGCCGGGTTTATTCAATATATTGTCACTGATTCCGATCTTGCCGATATCATGGAGGGTGGATAACAGTTCCAGCTGATTAAGCTCTTCTTCTGTGAGAGTCAGAAGCTCGCCGACATTCCGGGATAAGGTAATCAGTCTCTGGGCATGCGCTTCGGTTTCCTGGCTTTTTTCAAAGAGGGAGGTCTTCATCGTGGATATGATTGAGCTATGCAGGCTTCGGTTCTGAAGAAGCTTATGCCGGTACATGCTTTCCTCTGCAGCTTTAATTACATTGGTTAAGACGACAGTTTCTTCCTCCTTCGTTGCACAGCCTACGGAAATACTGGCATGATAAGGCTCATCCGGAGCATTTTTTCTCTGCTCATCACAGATCCTTCCAATCATATGCACGATTTTATCAGCTTCCTCATAGGTCGTATTCGGCATGAGAATACTGAATTCGTCTCCGCCCGTTCTTGCCAGAATATCTCCGGGGCGGCTGCATTGTTCTAAGACTCTGGTCACCTTCTGAATTAAGATATCTCCCTCATGATGCCCCATTGCAGAATTAATCAGCTTTAACCCGTTAATATCACCCACGATTACGGATAGAGGGTACTTGTCCTTCTGATCCATCTGAATTTTAGCTTCCTCATAATACCTGCGGTTATATAGCCCGGTCAGAACATCATGATAGGTAAGAAACAGGATCTCATCCTCTCTTTTCCTTTGCTTGGAGATATCGATGATCATTCCTTCGATTGCTTCAATCTCACCCTGCTCGTTATAGACACCCTGGCCCTGCTCGAATACCCATTTTATTCTATGATCTGCTGTAATGATTGCATACTCTTCCTTAAATACAGCATGCTTTTGCAGCACCTCTGTCCATTTATCCCACAGATAATCCCGAAAATCCTGATTGATCAGATCATTGAACGTAATATCCCTGTTATTCAGCAGACTCTCCGGGGGATAGCCGGTCAGCTCATAGCAACCCTCGGATACGAACTGCATCGTCCAATCCCTGTCATACTTACACCGGTAGGCCATACCCGGTAAGTTGGAAAGCAGCATGGACTTGCTTCGTTCACTTTCCTTCAAGCTGGCTTCTGCCTTCTTCCTCTCTGTAATATCTTCAATGATGCAGACATGACTAATAGCATCCTTATTATCAAACTTTATGGGTGCAATATTCAAATTAGCCCATGTTATCGTGCCGTCCGGACGGATATACCGCTTTTCCATCTGATATCCGTCAATCTCACCCTCTTTCAGTTTCTCAAATAAGTCCATATCCTTCTTAACGTCCTCAGGATGGGAAATATCCGTCCAGCTTATCTTCTGTAGCTCCTCTTTCGGCCTTCCCACAATTCTATGGAACATAAGATTTGAATCTACAATGTCACTTTTACTGTTACCAAAGGTAATCCCATAGGGTGCCTGCTCAAATAATGCATGGAATATCCGCTCCTTCACAAGCAGCTTATCATTCATTTCTCTCAGTTTATTCCTATCTGCCTTAATTTCTTGTTGCTTATAAAAGATATAATGTCCCATGATAAAGAACAGGATCAGGAATATACCATTGAGTACATTATCAAATAATCTGGCTCTGGCATACCCGAACCAAATATTAGCATTATAATCCATTCCTAAAACAGCTGTTACCGCTTTGTTCTGTGAATCCTTCACAGGATACAGTACACTGATCCAATTTCCCCGGCTGATCTTCCTCTGCTTTGTTACCATCGGTTCACCGGATTGAAAAGCTTTTATGTATTTATCATCCCCTAACGGAAACTCACTGCCCGGAGCAAGGTAATACTCAGAGGAAACCGGTTCGGAATCTGCAATCAGGAGGAAGTTATCCCCCTTCCTGGTATAGAGATAACAATAACTGACTGCTTTATTCCGTTCGGAAATCTCAGACAGACTTTCCTTGATGATGTGATATTCAGTTTTGTTGATATCTTCCGGCAGCAGCTTCAGATCATTAAAAAGCTCAGTCTGTAATCCGACCTCTGCAGTGTCTGCCAGCAGATATGCCCGTTCCTTTGTTAACCCGATGCTTTTCTCCCAAACATATCTCAGGTAGATGAGATCTGCCAGGATAAGAATTATGACACCTATGATTAGATTGATTCTTTTACGCCGAAGCTTCATTTGTCACCCACCCTGTAAAATATATCCCATGAATGCCAGCCGAAATCTGCTTCTTCCTTTATGGGATACCTTATTTTTCTGTCATTTACTATAGAGATAAATCTATATAGGCCTTCTGTCCTATAATATTATAATATGACTTGTCAATATTTACAATAAAATATTAAAACATCCTTATTTTTTTGTTTTATCTCATCTCAGTATAGTAGTTGACTTTACAAATTAAATAAGTTATATTATAGAAAGCAAAAGTAGGTGGTGATTGCGTGACCAAGGGGCAAATGGAAGCTAAGATTTCCGAAGCCGTAAGTAAATTCGAATTGGAATATATGGGACGCGGTCCCAAATTAATCCGTTCTTATATCTTAAACGACATGATTATCGTTCGGCTCTCAGGTATATTAAGTCCATCAGAGCAGAAGCTGACCGATAATCCGCAAGGAATTGAACTATTTAAGAAGGTTCGCTCTTCCCTGTTTGAAGGTGGCCGCGGATATCTGGAAACATTAATTACGGATATAATTAATGTAGCCATCGTCAGCACCCATTCTGATATCAGTACGAAGACGGGCGAAAAGATCATCGTAATTACAGCCGACCGAAATATTGAAGACCTGATTTCAAATAAATAACTCCGGAAGACAACACAAATTAGATAAGTTTCCTTAACTAAGTTGTAAGTAGACCGATATCTTGAGCAGGGAGCGAAAGATATCGGATTTTTTACTATTAAGGGTACCTTTGTGCCATACTAAGTTTGGCATTCTAATATCATATGAATTCAAAGGAGGTAGTATATGAGTAAGAAAGTTGCTATTCTGATGGGCAGCGACAGCGACCTGCCGGTCGTAAAAGGCGCCATCAATACATTGAAAAGCTTTGGTATTCCGGTTGAGGTCCATGTCATGAGTGCACACCGTACTCCGAAACAGGCCAGTGATTTCGCACTTAATGCCAGAGCTAACGATTTTGGAGTAATTATATGTGCAGCCGGGAAAGCTGCTCATCTGGCGGGTGTCATTGCAGCACATACGATACTTCCCGTTATCGGAATCCCTATCAAGGCATCTGTCCTGGATGGAATGGATGCTCTGCTGTCAACCGTACAAATGCCGAAAGGGATACCGGTTGCAACTGTAGCGATTGACGGAGCTGACAATGCCGGAATTCTTGCGGCACAGATCCTGTCCGTTTATGATGATGAGCTTGCATCGAAGCTGGAAGTGATGAAATCCGATATGACAAAGGAAGTAGTCGAAAAGGATGAGAAGCTTCAAACCGAAATGTGGTGGAAAATGTAGTTTGATGTATGAACTATAGGTATCAATGAGTATCAAAACATGAAATGTTATATAATAAACAGTAAAGCATAGTAAAGGAGTTCGCGAATGAAAGAATACTTGCAGAAAATGATTTTGGCAGAAGAAGTAATGAATGTTCTATCCGGCAGCAAGAAATTAGTGTTTCCGAAGACAAGGGAGGAACTGCTTAGTCTCTCCTTTGGCAGTGAAGGTAATGTGAGCTTCGACGTGGAATATGAAGTCGAAGGTAAGGGTATCGTTAAGGAAGCCAATGTTACCCGTTGTAAAAACGGTGCAGCAGTCAACTATATGGAAGATTATATGAGACGCCGTGACCCTGACAGCCTGATTATCGGAGACCAGCTGGATACGGACAAACCGAGGTTTAAGGATGTTTACCATAAGGAATTTGAGCCTCTGCGCCATAGAACCTTAGAATGGCTGAAGGATCAGGAGCTTCTTGTTCTTCCCTTTATGTCCGGAAGTTATGAATACGGATATGATTCCTTATTGATTGCACCCCTGAACGCCGCTTTCTTCGCCTGCGGACTCGCTGATCTGCAGGGCTTTTTAAGTATCGATCAGATACAGAACGGCTTTAATCCCAGGGCTATCGTTTATCTAGCACCGCCCTTCCGCCATACCGATTTTGACGGAAAGCAGGTTGTTGTCCATAATAGATTAGAGAAAGTCCATGAAGTATTCTCCTATAACCTTTATCCCGGTCCCAGTGCCAAGAAGGGTATCTATGGCGTACTTCTGAACATAGGTGAACAGGAAGGCTGGCTGACAGCCCATGCTTCTACCGTTAAGGTAATCACTCCTTATGATAATGAGATTGTAATCATGCATGAAGGAGCTTCCGGCGGCGGTAAGAGTGAAATGATCGAGCCCGCCCATAGGGCAGCTGACGGAAGGCTGGTACTCGGTGAGAACCTGTCAACCGGTGAAAAATATTACCTTGAGCTGACTGAATCCTGCGAGCTTCGTCCGGTAACGGATGATATGGCACTCTGCCACCCGAAGGTACAGAATGACAGTAAGAAGCTGGTGGTACAGGATGCGGAAAGCGGCTGGTTCTTAAGACTTGATAATATTACAAGCTATGGCTCCTCTCCTGCCTATGAGAAGATCTTCACACAGCCTAAGGAGCCTCTGGTTTTCTTAAACATCCAGGGTGTGCCGAATGCGACCTGTCTTGTTTGGGAACATACACTTGATTCTAACGGAACACCCTGCCCGAATCCAAGAGCGATTCTCCCGAGACGTCTGGTGCCCGATATCGTCAGCGAACCCGTTGAGGTTGATGTCAGAAGCTTTGGCGTGAGAACTCCGCCTTGTACGAAAGAAAAGCCCTCCTACGGTATTCTTGGTATGTTCCATATCCTTCCTCCCGCTCTTGCGTGGTTGTGGAGACTGGTAGCTCCCAGAGGCTTCAATAATCCCAGTATCGTCAGCTCCAAGGGCATGATCAGTGAGGGTGTAGGTTCCTATTGGCCCTTCGCTACCGGTAAGATGGTAAAGCAGGCTAACCTGCTCTTAGAACAGATCATTCGTTCCTCCAGCACCAGATATGTGTTAATCCCGAACCAGCATATCGGTGTTTATAAGGTAAGCTTTAATCCCCAGTGGGTTGCCAGAGAATATATCGCAAGACGCGGCAGTGCCAAGTTTAAGCCTGAGCATCTGAAAGAGGCTCGTTGTACTTTGCTCGGTTACGGTCTGGAATCCCTAAAGGTGGATGGTCAGTATATCCGTAGGGCCTTCCTTCAGCCGGAACGTCAGCAGGAGGTCGGTACTGAGGGCTATGATGCCGGAGCTAAGATTCTGATCGATTTCTTCAAGAGAGAAGTAGAGAAATTCAATACTCCCGAGCTGAACCCCTTAGGTAAGCAGATCATCGAGTGCCTGCTGCGGGATGCTCCTCTTCAGGATTATATTGACTTAATCCCCATGAGATATTAATTCGAACCTATGAAGCATAAAACTAACCCAGTCCAAATAAGACCGATCGATTTCGTACCAGCCTTATCCGGATTAATCGGCAAAACCGCTCTGGTCACCTCTTTTGCCGTTGTATGGGCGAAGCAGCTGAATATTACCACTCCGGACTTCGTATTTGAGAATGTCCGTATAGAGCTTTTGATTGGCAGCATAATTACCTTAATTGTTGCGCTGTTATATAAAGATACCGCACCCTCCGGATCGTTGGCACCTTTCATCGTATTGGTGCCTGCGATGGCAGGGTTTGGTGTTCACCCCTTCCCGTTAAGCGTACTGATTGGATTGTTTGGATATTTAAGCATTCGCACCGGGCTGTTCCATAAGCTTGTATCCCTCTCCGGACCTGTTACGAAAACCGGTATTACACTGACCATCGGAATATCCGGGGTGATGATGTCCCTAAAAAACCTGCGGGATTACTTTGGGGGCATAACCTCTCCTCTTGTTCTGATGACAGGTCTCCTGTTATTGCTTTTTCTGGTACTGTTGCGCTATAAGAAAAACTGGCTTATTATACCCGTCTCAGCAGCCATTGCTCTTCTGCTTCCTCCTCTGTTTGGAATGAGGCTTGAGCTTTCTGCAGTTTATTCACTTCCCAGTTTAAATCCTTCCTACTGGTGGAACACGATGTGGGGCATCGGCTATGGAATGGATTACAATACCCTGGCAAGAACCGTTCCCTTTGCGCTTTTCGCCATTGTGTTATGGGCGGTTGACACGGTATCCATACAGACCATGATAGAAGCAAATAGTAAGCCGGGCGATCAAAGGGAGGATATCCATCTGAACCGATCCTTTATCGTCTCCTCGATACGCAATCTTCTCGGGGGAATCTTCGGAGGTGCACAGACCAGTGCGCTATGGAGAAGCTACCTGATTCCTCTGTTCATGATTAAGAGACCGATGCGTGCCTCCTCCATCCTGATGGGTGCCTTGGGTATAACAGCCGGATTACTCGCTGTACCGGTAAAGATTCTGTCCTATCCGCCCCTGATCTGGTTTGTCCTGTTATTCGGTATCTTCCTGCCCTTTGTCCTGGTAGGAGTCCGGAATGCTCTGAAATCAGATAAAGTACTGATCATTCTTTTGATCCTGTGCCTGACACTGGCTGGAGTTATTATCAGTCCGATTGTTACCTGGATTTGCGCAGTATTATGCGATAAATTATTATTTCGAAAGAACCATAAGTAAATTATTATTCTTTATCTATCCAATCAGCACCGCCCGTCTAACGGGCGGTTTGCTCTGAGGCTATAAGCCTCTGTTACCGGCCAGCGCCTAAAGACGCTGGCTTTCACTTTGTTCAAGCCACTATGCCATTGTCTCCTTTGCCGCC
>JAEZJW010000144.1 GCA_023415595.1 Bacillota bacterium | reverse complement strand
GGGCGGCAAAGGAGACAATGGCATAGTGGCTTGAACAAAGTGAAAGCCAGCGTCTTTAGGCGCTGGCCGGTAACAGAGGCTTATAGCCTCAGAGCAAACCGCCCGTTAGACGGGCGGTGCTGATTTCATCTTGAGAATTAAGCAGCTAATCAAGTATGGTATAATACTAATAAAGTTTATTATATATTTGTAAGAAAGTCATATACTTAAGTATAAAAATGCTTGAGGTTGATATGGAAATATATATAGTGCAAGTGGGAGATACAATATACTCAATAGCGGATAGATATGGGGTTAGTGTTGATAGATTATTAATTGATAATGGATTAGAGAATCCGAATCAATTAGTAGTGGGACAGACAATAGTCATTGCTTATCCAAAACAGACCCATATAGTTCAACAGGGTGATAGTTTACAGAGTATAGCGGATACCTATCATGTTACTGTATTTCAGCTATTAAGAAACAACCCATTTCTTTCAGATAGAGAGTTTATTTATCCTGGTGAACTTTTGGTGATAAGTTATAATACATATGGGAATATAACAACAACGGGGTTTGCTTATCCCTTTATAATACGGCAAACACTTATTAAAACCTTGCCGTCCTTGACTTACCTGTCAATATTTAATTATAGAGTACAACAGGATGGTGAAATCTATACCTATGCAGATGATACAGAAATTATTAATGCAGCGAAAGAGTATGGAGTAGTACCAATGCTATTATTATCTGTTTTAACACTCCAAGGTGAACCGGATACCAACACTGCTTATGCCATATTACTCAATGAAGAGCTTCAGGGGAAGGTAATAGATTCATTTGTAGATATTATGAAAAGTAAAGGCTATAGTGGGATTAACATCGTTTTTAACCTAATTAATGAAAGTAATCAATCATTATTTCTGAATTATGTTATTAGAATCTCAGAACGTTTAAAGTTGGAAAACCTGTTATTTTTCATCACTATTAACTTCGAAGGCAGTGGTACAAAAAGTAATCTTGATTATTCGCAATTTAGTAGGTACACGGATAAAATGATATTTTTACAGTTTACATGGGGTACTAATTATGATCCGCCCGGTCCAGTTAGCAACATAAATAATATTAAGGCTTTAATCAATCAAGTGATATCTACTGTACCTCCGGAAGAAATTATCGTAGGGAAACCTACCATAGGTTATGACTGGCCGCTTCCCTATGTACCAAACAGAACCAGTGCGGCATCACTTAGTATAAGTTCGACCTTACAACTAGCATATGAAACGAATTCTACAATTTTATTTGATGAGGATTCTCAAACTCCATACTTTACCTATATACAAACTAACATAGGATTCCCGACTTCGCATATTGTTTGGTTTATAGATGCAAGAAGTATCAATGTATTACTTGATTACATTAAAGAAGTGGGACTATATGGAAGCGGCATTTGGAATATAATGAATTATTATCCGCAGCTATGGTTACTGATTAATTCGCAATTCGATGTTATAAAAATATAAACTGAAAAGGGGTTGGGACAGCTGTCCCAACCCCTTATAAAGCTATTACTATATTGAAATCTCTTCTATAATATATTACTAACTATTCATTATCCTGTACTGCAGTCTTATTACCACCGATGGATAACAGCAGATTCAGAACGATACCGATTACTGCTGCGGATGCGATAGCAGGGAACTCTGCACCGAACAGAGGGATCATACCGTTAGGGAATGCGAAGCTGCCGCCTAAACCGATGATTAAGATGATAGCGATAACTGCCAGGTTCTTGGACTGGAACATGTCCACCTTGCTGTCCATCATGATCGTGATACCCTGTGCTGCGATAACACCGAACAGATAGATGGAGAGGCCGCCGATTACGCCTTCCGGAATGGAGTATACAGCGTTAACCAGAGGGGTGAAGCAGGAGATTACCATGGTAATAATAGCAGCTGTAATTAATACGGGAACGGAGAATACCTTGGATAATGCCATGGCACTGATGTTCTCGCCGTAGTTGGTTCCTGCGGGACCACCGATAGCACCGGATACGATATCGCCGAGACCATCACCGATTAAGTTAAGGCCCAGCTTGTCGCCGAGGTTATATTTCTTCGTTGAACCCTTCTTCTTAGCAAAGTCGTTTACATAGATATCGAGCTGGAAGATATGTGCGGTTGATTCCGGGATGGTTGCGATTGCAATTGGCATGATCGCACCGATGGCAGCCCAGCTGGGCTTCGGCAAAGTGAAGATGGGAAGATTGATGATGCCCTCAAGCTCTGTCTTATTGAAGTTAACAAATCCAATTCCGGTAGCAGCTCCGATGATCAAAGCACTAACATAACCTGTCAAAAGGCCAAAAAGAATAGGCAACTGAGATAGTTTGCCCTTCAGGTATACAGAATATAAAATTGTGGAGAATAAAGTAATTAGAGCAATTACCCATGACCAGTCGCTAAATCTTACTGCGTCACTTACTTCCTGAACGGTGAATTTGCCTTCTGCGTTAGCGATGATACTACCAACTACACTATGGCTGGATGCATTATTGAGTGCTGCTCCTGCTAATGATAAGCCGATAATAATAGCAATACTTCCTGTTACAGTAGGGGGAAGAACCTTCTCAATTGCCTTTCTGCCGAAACGTTTAATGACTAAGCCGGCAGCGATGGATACGAAACCTGACATTACGATACCAAACTGTGCAATGGAGATCTTGGAGTTGAGATCCAAATCAGCGAATTGCTTAGCTCCCATGATAGAAGCGATGGCTGCAATGTAGGAAAAGCTGGATCCATAGTAAAGGGGGATTTTTCTTCCGGTAACAAGAATGAAACAAAGAGTTGCCAAGCCGCTGGCGAAAATGGTGGTAGATACGTGGAAACCTGTAAGAATAGCAACTAGAACGGTTGCTGGGAACATTACAACGATCTGTTGCAATGCGAAAAGGAATAATTCCACGATCGGGGGACGTTCATCGGGTAGATAGCCGATGGTTTGTTTCTTAGAAGACATAGCTTAATACCTCCTGGAATTTTTCTTATTTTGACATATTTTATCCTTTTTGTAAAGAGGGTTTTTATAATTTTTTTATATATTTTTTATTTTGGGATTAATTTTACTAGTAAAAATTACCAATAAACACATGGAAATAAATGTATAATTTCTACAACCCGCATAAATCAGCACATTCAGCAGCAACATATCATAATTATTTGAAAGAAGCTTTTTGGAGTTAATTTATATAATTTCTATTTTGTGGTACAATATGGTAGTAACATATAAAAGATACAAGGAGGAATTACATTGGGACTTATGAAAAGCTTTCGGACACGCTTTCAGGGATTGACGGATACCATCCTCCGTTTTCCTGTTACCATATTTTTGCTGTTTTCGGCAGCTGTCATGAATGCTGTCGTAATCAGTACAAGAGAGTTTGAGGATTACTCAAGGCTGCTGCTTACCTTCCTCGTCGGAGCATCCATCTATGCCGTATCACAGATGGCCTTCGAACAATATCATGGGGGAAAACCATACAGACTGCTCTATGTGGCAGTATCGGCTGTCTTTACCATCACATACTTCTTTATCATCAGAAAAAGCGAAATAACAATATTCGTATCCGTAAGGACGATTGTTCTCCTATTCATATTATTCATAGCATTCCTATGGATACCCTCGACCCGCTCGGCAATTGATTTTAACCAAAGCTTTATGGCTGCGTTTAAGTCCTTCTGGGTAACCGGGTTCTTCTCCGGTATCTTGTTTTTAGGTATTGCTTTAATCCTAAGAGCAATAAACATGCTTATTATTCCTATCAGTGGAACATCCTATGCACACGCTGCGAATATTGTATTCGTCCTGTATGCTCCGCTGTATTTCCTGTCTTTGATCCCG
Source organism: Bacillota bacterium (assembly GCA_023415595.1). GTDB lineage: Bacteria > Bacillota > Clostridia > Lachnospirales > Lachnospiraceae > Mobilitalea. Next base: position 13,467 of record JAEZJW010000144.1, on the reverse strand, counting down.
AAGTATCCGGCTGCCGGTGAAGGATCCGGCAGTATGGAGCAAAATCAAGAAGAATATAACACTCAGGGAAACAGAGGACTTAAGGATATCCCTGCCGTAGAAAGAAATCAGAAGATTGGAGCATCGGAGGAAGAGGGCGACGAAAATAAGGGGGCTAATACCGGAAAGAAAAGAATAAGTAATGTGGATGCAGCCGGAAAAGCAGGTGATGCACCCGGTGTTCTTGCCAGCTTATTGTCATATGTTATCATTCCCGTCACTGCTATTTTTACGCTCATTTTACTAATATATATCATACTGAATATTACCGATGAGTTTTGGACGGATAGTTTATTAGAGCCTCTGCTGGTAGCTTACTCCATAACCGTAATCATAGTCTACCTCCTGGTCAGCAGGCTGGACAGCCCGATTGCAGCCATGTTCCGCAGGATTTTCCCTAAGATCCTGGTTCCGGTGGTCCTGTTCCAGACCGTAGCCTCCTGCATCAGGATCGGAGATACCGGAATTACCTACGGGCGGTACTATGTGATTCTGTTTGGAATCTTTGCTACATTGGCAGGGCTTCAGTTCTGCTTTCTTCCGGTAAGGAGGAATGGTTTGATAGCACCGATTCTGATCCTGCTTTCGCTTCTGTCCATTCTGCCACCGATGGATGCCTTCACAGTAAGCCGTAACAGTCAGACGGGCAGGCTGAAAAGTATCCTAACAGAGAAAGGTATGCTGACCGGCAATGTGATAACCCCTAATCCTGATTTGGCGGAAAGCGACAGGAAGAGAATCATTAGCGCCGTCGATTATCTGAATCAAATGAATTACACGGAGGACATTCCATGGCTGGCTGATTACAGCAGCACCTATAACTTTGATGAGACCTTCGGCTTTCCTAGATATGGCTATACTACCGGAGAATATGGAAGTCTTTATCTGTATCTGAACCCTGAGAGTATGATTAATGTTGCTGGATATGACTATCTGCGGAGTGTGAATATTTCCGGGGATGGGAACAATCAGAGGGAAGCAGTCTTTAGGAAGGATGGAGTGGAGTATACTCTGGAATATGACCGGTCTGGAGGGAAATCCTATCTGGTTCTGAACGAAGGGGAAGCGGAGCTCGTTCGCTTCTCTGTGAAGGATATCATAGATCGCTTCAATACAACGGAGCAGGTGAATCATTCTGCTGAACTGTCAGAGGAGGATGCCACATTTACGGTAGAAAATGAGCGGGCTGTCTTGACTTTGACGGTGCAAACGATTAATATAAATTACTGGCAGGAAGGAAGTAACTGGTATGCAGATGCTTATATCCTGATTAGAATTAAGTGATTTTTAAGTGTTGTGGAGGTTATTCCTATGAGAGGGACGATAGTCAAATTAATCGTAGCGGTACTGATGGTAATCGTTATGACAGGCTGTGGAAGTAAGGATGCCGCTACCCAATTATCTAAGCCTGAGAAGAATGAAACGGTAGCCGAGATTGTAATTAAGGATTTTGGTTCTATCTATGTAAGATTTTTTAAGGATGCAGCACCTAAGGCAGTGGAGAATTTCACGACTCATGCGAAGGAAGGTTATTATGATGGGCTTACCTTCCACAGAATCATCGAGGATTTCATGATCCAGGGCGGGGACCCTACCGGCACGGGCAGTGGGGGAGAAAGCATCTGGGGAGGAGCCTTCGAGGATGAGTTCTCAGAAGATCTTCAGCCCTACCGCGGAGCACTATGTATGGCGAATTCCGGACCGAATACGAACGGAAGTCAGTTCTTCATCGTGCAGACAACCCAAACCTATGATAAGAATATCTTAAGCCAGGTGGAACAGACTTATAATGTAAAATTCGATGAGGAAGCGGTAGAGAAGTACGGCACCATCGGCGGAACACCCTGGCTCTATAAAGCCCATACTGTATTTGGGCAGGTGTTTGAGGGTTATGATGTATTGGATGCTGTTGCCAAGGTGGAGAAGGCAGATGCGGCGCAGGGAATTCCTGAAGCTCCGGTTGTAATAGAAACAATTAAGGTTTATGAATATTCCGGTAAATAACCGGAGGGTGAAATAATGGGATGCCACTCACAGCGGCATCCTTTTTCAAATACTAATTGACATTGGTATGAAAATTAATTATACTCTTTTAAACATACTAACCCGATATGAAAAGTAGGATGTAATAAATTATGAGCATGGAGGAAACAGCATGGATATCACTACGATATGTGTCCACGGAACAGATGATAATACCCAGAATACCGGGTCGGTTACGGTACCGATCTATCAGACGGCTACCTTCGTCCATCCCGGTGTAGGGCAGAGCACCGGTTATGATTATTCCAGGGTTCAGAATCCGACCAGGGAACAGCTGGAGAACATCATGGCTAAGCTGGAGGGTGGGATCGACGCACTCGCTTTCTCCTCCGGCATGGCTGCTTTGACTGCGATGATGGAGCTGTTTCAGATTGGTGACCATGTTCTCGCTTCCGAGGATCTGTATGGCGGTTCCATCCGATTGTTTAATAACATCTCAAAGAAAAACGGGATTTCCCATGAATATATGAATATGTCCGATATTCCGGAAGCAGAAAAGAGGATCCGGAAGGAGACTAAGGCGATCTTTATTGAGACACCCTCCAATCCAATGATGCAGGTGATCGATATCGCAGCAGTGTCCGAACTGGCGAAGAAGTATGGCCTTCTTCTGATCGTAGACAATACCTTCCTGACGCCGTATTTCCAGAATCCATTAACCCTGGGAGCAGATATTGTACTTCATAGCGGTACGAAATATCTGTCAGGGCACAACGATACTCTGGCAGGTTTCCTGGTAACCGGCTCTAAGGAACTATCGGAAAAGCTTCGATATATCTATAAGACTACAGGTGCCTGTCTGGCTCCCTTTGACAGCTGGCTTCTGATCAGGGGAATCAAGACCCTGGCAGTCAGGATGGAACGGCAGCAGGAGAATGCTGTGAAGCTGGCAGAATGGCTGACCTTGCAACCTAAGGTGAAGAGGGTGTATTATCCCGGACTGTCAACCCATCCGGATATAGAAATCAGCCGAAGACAGGCAAGGGGGTTCGGGGCGATGATCTCCTTTGAGGTGGACTCAGAAACGACAGCGGTGAAGCTGCTGGAGAGAGTGAAGCTCCTTCTCTATGCTGAAAGTTTGGGTGGAGTCGAGTCACTGATTACGTATCCTATGCTTCAGACCCATGCAGATGTCCCGGAATCTGAACGGGAGGCGAAAGGAATTAACGGAAGATTACTACGGCTATCGGTCGGTATCGAGGATCCGGAGGATCTTATGGAGGATCTGGCACGGGCTTTCGGGGAAGAGCCGGGGAGGAAGGAATAGAAATGAGAAACTATTTTGATGAAATCATAGACCGCAGAGGGACCTGGTCCATTAAGCATGATTTTGCTGCTGAGCGAGGAAAACCGGGTGATCTCCTGCCTCTCTGGGTTGCAGACATGGATTTTAAGACGGCACCTGCTATTACGGAAGCATTAATTCGGGCAGTCAGCCACGGAATCTACGGGTATTCCGAGAGTAAGCAGGAGTACTTTGAAGCGGTAGCCAGCTGGTACAGGGACAGATTTGGCTGGGAGGTAAAGCGGGAATGGCTGGTGAAGACACCGGGAGTAGTCTATGCGATTGCTTGTGCTGTACGGGCATTTACCAGGGAAGGGGAAGCAGTATTGATTCAAAAGCCGGTGTACTATCCCTTCTCCGAAACGATCCTCGCAAACCGCCGTCAGCTGGTGAATAATCCTCTCGTTTATCAGAACGGAGCTTATCATATTGATTTTGCGGATATGGAGGAGAAGATTATCCGGAATCAGGTTAAGCTATTCATTCTGTGCAGTCCCCATAATCCTGTCGGAAGGGTCTGGACGAGGGAAGAGCTGATCCGTATGGGAGACATCTGCAGGAAGCATAATGTCATCGTTATTTCGGATGAGATCCATTCCGATTTCACCTATTCCGGCTACAGGCATTCTATATTCGCTGACCTGAAGGAGGAATACCTGAACAACTCGATTATCTGTACCGCTCCAAGCAAAACCTTTAATTTGGCTGGGCTTCAGGTATCTAATATCTTCATCGCGAATCGGGATCTCAGACGCAGATTCCGTGATGAAATTCTGGCTAGCGGCTATAGCCAGCTGAATACCATGGGTCTGGTTGCCTGCCGTGCAGCTTATGAACAGGGCGGATCCTGGCTGGAGGAGCTAAAAGCTTATCTGGAAGGTAATCTGGCATTCGTCAGGGAGTTCCTTAAGGAGAGATTACCACAGGTGAAGCTGGTCGAACCCCAGGGTACCTATCTCGTATGGCTGGACTGTAAAGCTCTTGGTCTTATAGGGCAGGAGCTTGAGAAGCTGATCACTATGGAGGCGAAGCTCTGGCTGGATGCCGGAACTATGTTCGGGGAAGAAGGAGACGGGTTCCAGAGAATGAATATCGCTTGCCCAAGGGAACTGCTCCAAAGAGCATTATTACAGCTGGAAAAAGCTGTGATTTGTAGAGCAGATAAAGAAAATAGATAGATTTTACAGGTGTTTTAGCGGTTTTTACATGCATTATGGAATAGAAGATTTCTCGTTGACAGATAAAGTATGATGATGTAAACTTATAGCGTAAAAATAAATATCAAACCTCACTTTTTCGGTGGGGTAGAGGAGCGGTATCTATTAGTCCATTGGGGAGCCTGAGAAGCGTTGAAGCTATGGAGAAGGAGATTCCGCCGAAGCATATAATATACTCGATATTATTTGCTGGGCCTGCAGTGAAGAACTGCAGGACTGTCTCACTAAGCTACCCGGTTTAGTGAGTTGTGCTATCTCAACCAGGGAAATCGAGGACTCAGAGCAAAAGAGCTTAACCTGAGGTACCCTCAGGTTTTTTCGTGTGATAAAATAGGTGGGACTTTCCGCCATTTTTGGACAAGAATACCATGATACTGGAAGAGAATAAAGAATTATTCGGGGACCTAGAAAGTCTCCCAAACGAGGAGGATTGTTTATGAAGAAGAAGTTAGTTTCATTGTTAGTCGTTGCCGTATCGGTAATGATGCTTGCCGCAGGCTGCGGTACCAAGGATAAGGAAGAGAATGCCGGGAATAATGGAAAACAGGACAACCAGCCGGCGCAGGAGACAGAGACTGAGAAGGATACTGAGCCTCAGAAGGAAACCTTTAAGGTTGGTCTTGAAGCAGCTTATGCCCCCTTCAACTGGACACAGCTGGATGACTCCAACGGAGCAGTTCCGATTGATGGTTCCAAGGAATTCGCAGGTGGCTATGATGTTGAGATCGCTAAGAAGATTGCAGATGGTTTAGGAAGAGAACTGGTTATTGTTAAAACCGAATGGGATGGTCTGTTACCTGCATTAACATCGGGTAAGATTGATGCCATCATCGCAGGTATGTCTCCTACCGAAAAACGTAAGGAAGCCATAGACTTTACTGATAACTATTATGAATCCGATCTGGTTATGGTAGTACAGAAGGGTGGAGCTTATGAGAATGCAACTTCTATCCAGGATTTCTCAGGAGCTAAGATTACGGCACAGCTGAATACCTTCCATTATACCGTAATTGACCAGATAAATGGTGTGAAGAAGGAAACCGCTTTGGACAACTTCCCTGCCATGAGAGTTGCTCTGGAAGCAGGTGCTATCGACGGCTATGTATCTGAGAGACCGGAAGGGGTCAGTGCAACGGCTGCAAATGACAAATTAGCGATGGTTGTATTTAATACTGGATCTGGGTTTGTGACCTCTCCGGATGATACTGCAATAGCGGTAGGTCTTAAGAAGAATAGTGATCTGACTGCAAAGATCAATGAGATTCTGGCCACTGTCTCTAAAGAAGATCGTGTTACTATCATGGATAATGCAATCAAGAATCAGCCAGCTGCTGAATAAATTTTGAAGTTTAGAGGCTGTCCCAAAATAGATATTGATATTATTAGGGACAGCCTTTTTCTCATGTGTCTATAGCAGGTAATACAAGCCTGTTAATTATATATATTAAATATCAAACGGGAATAATAAATGATATTTCTGCAGACAGGAAAGTAAGGAAAGGCTTGGTGTAACAATGAAATGGGATGTATTTAATGAAATAGTCACAGAATATTGGCCTATGTTCCTTCGAGGGGCAAGAAATACCCTGATTATTTCAATCATCGGTACAATATTGGGTTCAATAATTGGATTATTAATCGGTGTGGTTCGTACGATTCCGAAGCCGAAAAATTTGATAGGCAAGATCTTTATAAAAATAGTTAATATAATTCTTACGGTATATATCGAAGTGTTCCGTGGAACGCCAATGATTGTGCAGGCAATGATTATTTATTATGGGTCTCTTAAGTTATTAGGAATTGATATGAATGTAATGTTTGCCGGAATCTTTATCGTATCCATTAACACCGGAGCCTATACCGCAGAAATCGTTCGTGGTGGGATCATATCCATCGATAAAGGGCAATTTGAAGCTGCCCATGCCATCGGCATGAACCATATTAAAACAATGATCTATGTAGTCCTTCCACAGGTAATTCGGAATATATTGCCTGCCATCGGCAATGAATTTGTCATTAACATTAAGGATACATCAGTATTAAATGTAATCGCTGTAACAGAGTTATTTTACGCAACGAAATCTATTAACGGAATGATGTTCACGTTCTATGAACCTTTCCTGGTAGCCTGCGCCATCTATCTGGTCATGACGCTCAGTGTGACGAGAATCTTAAGATTTATCGAGAAGAGACTGGACGGACCGGATAGCTATAATATCATACCTGGTAATCAGATGCAGGTAGCCAGACCAGAGGATATGGTAAAGCAGAAATAACGGAAGGAGGAGTTCAGCTATGAGAAGTAATCAGATCCAAAACGAACAAAAGGAAAATGAATATAATGAAAATGGCTTCATCATTGAAGTAAAGCACCTGAGCAAATCCTTCGGTAAGAATGAGATATTGAAGGATATCGATTTTAACGTGATGAAGGGTGAAGTGGTCTGTATCATCGGTGCCTCCGGTTCCGGTAAATCCACACTGCTTCGCTGTATTAACCTCTTAGAGCAGCCCAGCGGCGGAGAGATTATCTATAAGGGTAATAATATCACCGATTCCAAGCATAATGTTTATGATTACCGAACCAAGCTCGGAATGGTATTCCAGCAGTTCAACCTGTTTAATAACCATAATGTGCTCAGTAACTGTATGGTGGGCCAACTCAAGGTATTGAAGAGATCCAAGGAAGAAGCAGAGAAGATCGCCTTAAAATATCTGACAGTCGTTGGTATGGAACAGTTTATCAATGCGAAGCCGCGTCAGCTGTCCGGTGGACAGAAGCAGAGAGTGGCAATTGCCAGAGCTCTTTCCATGGAGCCGGATGTACTTCTGTTCGATGAACCGACCTCCGCTCTGGATCCGGAGATGGTAGGAGAGGTTCTGAATGTCATGAAGGAGTTAGCTAAGAGCGGTTTGACCATGCTTGTGGTTACCCATGAGATGGGTTTTGCGCAGGAGGTATCTGACCGCGTGGTATTCATGGATAAGGGAGTCATCGCAGAGGAAGGAACTCCGGAGCAGATCTTTAATCAACCGACCCAGGAGCGAACCAGAGAATTCCTGAGGAGAATCCTGAGAGATGATCGTGGATAGTAAATAATGAGAAATTGAATGGCAGGTAATCTCCTGCTAATTATACCGCCGGATAGTATCAGAGGGAAGCCTCGCATACTGTCCGGCGGTATTTATTATATTTGACTTTAGCATTGCCGGACGCTGTATTACTTTCATATGACATAATTCGCGTGGTGATGGATTATCCATAATATGGTTTGAATTTTTAGGTTAAGTTCTATATAATATAGTTAGTGTAATATTTGCAATATCGTGCTGAAGTAGAAGATAAGCATGGAGGACATGGAATGAAAATAAATGAAATTACGATCAGACAGCTACAGGAGCTATATCATAACAGAACTGTCTCTGTGAAGGAAATAGTACAGGAATATATTGACCGGATTCATACCATAGATCAGGGTGAGAACGGCCTGAACAGCGTGATCGAGATAAATCCTGATGCAATCATAATCGCGGAAGAGCTGGATCACTCCGGGAATGCGGAAGGTAAACTGTTATATGGCGTTCCTGTTCTGCTGAAGGATAATATCGCGACAGCGGACCGCATGCATACCTCAGCCGGATCCGTGGCTTTGGCAGATTCCAATGCGGGTTACGATGCCGAACTTGTAAAAGCTTTAAGAAGGAATGGTGCAATCATCCTTGGCAAGACGAATATGACCGAGTTTGCGAATTACATGACGAAGAATATGCCGGGTGGCTACAGCTCCCGAGGCGGACAGGTAATCGCACCATATCACAGGGGGCAGGATCCGACCGGTTCCAGTACGGGCTCAGCCGTGGCGGTTGCCGCTAATCTATGTACTGCCTCCATCGGTTCCGATACCTGTAACTCCATCGTTGCACCGGGATTGGTCCATGGAATTGTCGGATTACGTCCTTCTACGGGGATCATAAACCAGAATGGTATCATTCCGATCAGCTTCACCCTGGATACGGCAGGCCCCTTTACCAGGACGGTCGAGGATTGTGCCATCATGTTCGCCGGACTTACGGATACACCGGTGATAGGAGACGAAGGAATCAGTCTGAAGGGTATGACCATCGGATATAATGATTGGGACTCCGGTGAGCTGGAGGAGAAGGTTGCCGTAAGGACGGAAGAGGCCATTAAGGAGCTGGAACGTAAGGGTGCTAAGATCAAACGGATTCAGCTGCCCGAGACTCCCTACATCGAGGATGTAATGAGATATGAGTTCAAATATGCGATGAACGGGTATCTGAAGACATTGCCGCCAGAATATCCGATTAAGACTCTTAAGGATATCATAGAATATAATAATCTTCATGCAGAGATCGCCTTACAGTTCGGCCAATATCATCTGTTGGATGCAGAGGAGAACACTACCGGCAGGATGGAGGAAGCAGCATATCAGGAGATCTTAAAGGACAGGCTAAGCAGCATGAAGAAGATCAGAGAGCAGCTGCAGGGGATGGATCTGTGCATCATGCTATGTTATAACAATATCCTTCAGTATACAGAGCTTCCTGTAATCACGATCCCTACCGGTCTCTATGAGGATGGTATGCCATCAGGAGTTGCAATAACTGCTTTACAGGATAATCAATTAATTCGTAATGCTTATGCGATAGAGAGAGCAATCGGGAAGAGAATAGAGCCGGGGGTGAAGTAGAATGGAAGAGGGTAAGGATAAGAATATGAATGACGGTCTTTCTGATAATCTCAAATGGTTTACGGAAAATATGGATCAAAAAACAGCGAAGTATCTAAATCTGAAGCAATTGGAACGTATTATCCTGCGGATTGGAGAATTCTCAATAGATTGTGAGGACTGTAATAAACTTGGGAAGGAGTTACTGGAGCTCACGGATCGGATGCGGGCTGCGGGAGTACCCTTCGGCAAGATCCTGATAAAGGAGTACCAACGCAAGCTACAGGAAATCATTACTCATCTGAATAAGGAGCATAAGCTGGTGCAGGAAGGCTATTATATCGGGATGTACATGGGGCTTGGACTATGCTTCGGAGTATCCTTGGGATTACTGTTCGGCAATAATATTCCTATCGGGATGCCGATCGGTCTATGCCTGGGTCTGGCTATCGGTGCCGGGCTTGATGAGTATGCCAGGAAGAAGGGGCAGGTCATATAGCAATTTACTTTCTTGTTATTACCGGATATCCATGGTAAAATAGTGGTATAAGATACCTGATACTTAACGAAAAGGAGAACCTGCTATGTACGAGATGAAACCGGAATATTATACAGGAATTAAGTTTATTGATGAAGAGCATGCCAAGTTATTTTCCATAGCGAATAAAGCCTATGAGGTGCTGACGAACGATTTTATCCCTGATAAATATGATTATATCATTGAAGTAATCAATGAACTGAAGGATTATACACAATACCATTTTGATCATGAGGAAAGCTATATGGAGAGCATCGGTTATAAGAGACTTCTCTCCCAGAAGGTTGCCCATGATGATTTTATTGAAAAGCTTGGCGAATACAATGCTGATACAATTGATGAGGATCAGAAGGAATCCCTGCTGGAACTGATAGATTTCCTAAATAACTGGCTTGTGGAGCATATCTTCAAGAAGGATAAACTAATCGCTGATTTATAGACCGGATCAGGCATAGCTGATATTAACAAATGCCAACCCGGCACGCATTCATGAAAGCATGTATAAACCCCCATAGGTGTGTATCCTATGGGGGTCTACTTATACTTGGAACGGTATCTGGTTAGCTTATTAGAACTTATGGTGTAATCTCTGCGAAAGCTTTATAATAGTCGTAATATTTCTCGTCACAGGCAGAGAAGAGATACCGGGCAAAGATATTCGTTATCTTATAACCGGAATTCGTCAGCTGCTCCATATGGGGCATAAAGTCTGCGATAGATGGATTACTGTATTCTACCTTAAGCACGAAGGACAGATATTTGGCATTCCGGTCCTTTTCCCATAGCCGGGGATGCCGGTCCGAAGTCGGGACAGCAAGACCGGTCTCAATAGAGCCCTTTTCCGCGTTGAATAATAATATGCTTTGGTACTGATCCTTGATATAGACGGACCAGGCATCCGTATCATCAATGGAGAACAGATAGATATTATCATAATCCGGTTCCTCCTCCTGATATTGATGACTACTGAGCTGCTTGAACTGCTTAATGCAGTCCATCTTTCTATTGATATAATCCTTAGACTGATACAGCTCCTTCAGCTTTTGATCCAGATCCTGATTCAATGTATCTAAGGAAGCCTCCAACTCATAGGGCGATAGATTAGGCAGCTTCCTCATATCCTGCAGAGACATTTGGAGGTATCGGTAATGGGCCAGATCCGAAATCGTGAAGATAGAGCTTGCGTTATATTTCCTATAGTTATTTTCAGCGTTCCGGGGCATTCTGATCAGACCTTCACTTTCCCAATAACGAAGAGTGGATTTAGGAATGCCAAGTAAGTCCGAAATCTCACCGATTGAAAATGAATTCTTCATGTTTATTACCTCCTTGAACCATGATTATCATACTAAGCTTTTGATGTAATCCATTTGAGATATACTATAATGCTTGGAGCTTGTAAGCTCCTTCTCCAGAATAAACCCGGTACTTTCGAAGGCTTTGATGGATCTTAAGTTATCCGGACTGATTATGGCATTGACACGCTGCACCCTCCATTGGAAGAATGCTATATTCAGACCCTGTTTTATGGAGGACTTGCCCAGACCATGTCCCCATTTCTTCCTGTCTCCAATCACTACTACCATTTCAGCTTCATTCATATTTCTGATCAGCTTTAGAAAACCGATTGGCTTATTATCTTCGGAATGAATGAGATAGAAGCTTCCGTTCCTGTTGAACAGCTGAGTCAGGATCATCATATTGACCCGGCTTATGGCATGCTTTATCTCTGTAACAATATCAGTAGCCTCGTTTAAGTACCTGATAACCTCATTGTTCTCCATCCAATCCATAATCAGTATTGCATCATTTCTTGTTACTTCCTGCATAAGACTTACCCTTGATGCTCTCATTATATCATATCCTTTCCAATATAATAAAAGCCTTTCATAGATATTAATACTCATGACTATGACGGTTCTTTCGATATAAAATGCAACATACCCATTCATTATAAAGGTTCAAGCAACTTGAATGTCAATATGCTATAATGTATTGCATTAAAATGTTAAAACAAATAAGGAAATTAGCGGCATAATAATTAACAGATTGGAGGTCATGAGATGGATTCGGCTGAGATGAAGCATAAGGTAAGACAATTGAAGAACCTGGAGCGAAGGCTTCGATATGGACAGGGCAGCCTTACCGCCGGTAACCCTAAGGATGGAACACCCTCCGGTAAACTCCCCCTGCTCTGGGAGGAGTACTTTGATTTGAGCGGAAATGGTCAGAAGAAGGCCAGATATTCTATCGATCAGCTGCTTAGGATGGATAAGGACCAGTATAAGAGCATTGTCAATGAATACTTCTTTCAGGTATACTATCGGATCTATCAGGAAAGAGGACTGTCAGAAATCAACCTTTATGATCCCGATTTACTAAGTCAGCTTGGGCTTCCCTTTGATGCCGACAGTAATACTGTCAAGAAACGTTTCAGAGAACTGGCAAAACAATATCATCCCGATACGGGCGGGGACAGTGAAGAGTTCATAAGATTAATGGAGCTTTACCAGGATATGAAGAAGATGGAGGAATAATGGCGGGACGTTCCATCCATGGGAAAAGATTCGATTAAATATGATAAAAAAGTTGTTTGCAAGAATAGATTTATAAGATATAATGTTACTTACTATGCCTACCGGGGTTGCCGGAGGTTTGGACAAATTACATCACAGAACAATTCAGAGAAATTGAAAGGAGAATTACCTTGACCGCTTATTCAGGACCCAAAGCACTTACTGAATACATATTATATCAAAGCAAGCATAAAGCAAACAAAACCTTCTATATTCTGCTCGTACAGGGAATTCTGGCAGGTATGTATATTGCCATAGGTGCAATCGGCTCCCTTAAGATGGCAGCAGGCGTATCGGATCCGGGATTCGGAGGCTTCCTCGGAGCACTTGTCTTCCCTGTCGGAATTATAGCGATCCTGCTGATGCAGGCGGAGCTCTATACCAGCGACAGCATGGTTATGATTGCAGTCTTTGCCGGACGTACCAAAATTACTAAGATCCTTCGGATATTGCTCCTGATCCTGATTGCGAACCTGATCGGTTCCATCTTTATTGCATATCTGACCGGTGCCTCCGGAATACTTGATGCTAAGACCTTGGCGTTAGTGCTGGGTAAGGCTGTCCATAAGCTGGAGCTGCCGATTCCGACACTGCTTGCCAGCAGCATCTTCTGTAATATCATCGTGTGTACCGGTGTCTGCCTTGCATACAGCTGTAAGGAAGAGATCAGTAAGGTGGTGGTCGTATGGTTAACGATTACAGTCTTTATCCTTAGTGGTACCGAGCACGTAGTTGCTAATATGTACTACCTCTTTGTTGCTTATTTCAACGGTGCTGAGATTACCCTGGCTCATATATTCACACATCTCTCTATCGCCGCAATCGGTAACTTCATCGGAGGAGGACTCATCGTATCCGGTGCCAATTACCTTCTGGCTTATCGTGATATTGAGAAACCACATAAATAATCAGACATATCATAATCCCTTGTCCTTTGGTGACAAGGGATTATTTTTATTGTATCGCAGATAAAATAAACCACCTGCTCTGCAGGTGCGTCCCGAATTGCTTTAGCTTCAAGCAAAAAACCTCCCGTGTTATAATGAATGTGGGTTTTGCCAGCTCACAAACAAATACA
>JAEZJW010000141.1 GCA_023415595.1 Bacillota bacterium | reverse complement strand
TAACAACACCTGGCCAACAAAATGGTATGCCAATGAACGGCCCGCGTATGAACGGAGCTCCTATGAACGGCATGCCCATGAACGGTATGCCCATGAATGGTATGCCCATGAACGGTATGCCTATGAACGGTATGCCATCCCAAGCTCCTGTAGTCATGCCAACACCTTCCCCTGCTACACCTATGGGCACAGCTCCTATGGGTACTAATGGGAATATTATGCCGACTACACCTGTGGGTATGCCTAATCCGGTTGCTCCTGGAACAGTTCCACAGCCTCAACTCATCCCTTGCCCTTATTATCAGGGCGGATACGCCGTACCCTATAATATGCCAATGGGAATACCGTTATATCCTATGTATGGGTATGATAACTGCGAAGATGCGGACAGAGATATGGAATATATGAAACAACTATATCCTAGTACAGCTAAAATGATACAGAGAGAAATCAATAAAGAATGTGACCAGATGGAATATGACGGAAGCCTGATGTTTGATGAGTACCCTGACAAAACCTCCTTGGACAGAATCATAGACAGAGTTTATGATAGAGTAAAGGATATAGAGGAAGAACCTCAGGTTGAAATCAATAGCGTCTATTATTATCCGAGACGCCGTCACTCAAATCATTTGAGAGATATTGTAACCTTAATCCTTCTGGGGGAGATTTTTGACCGCAGAAGACGTCATCGCAGAAGAAGACGCTGGTTCTAGAGCCCGGAAGTTATTCCAACTCGAAGGGGCTGTTTCACAATAAGCGTAAATAATACAAGAGGCCCTTAATGGGGCCTCTTGTATTTCTAGGCCATTAGGAAACAGCCTCTTCAGATATTTTACCAGTTCTGATTTAGGATTGGAGAAGCCAGATAGATCATCGTCTTACCGGCTTCTTCATCATAGGATATGGCTATTTGAATATTTACCTTACTTCCCATGGACATGATATATTCGTTAATCAGCCCTGTATAGGCATACACCGTATAAAGGTTTCCCTCCTCGTATTTCATGGAAACTTCACCGTCAAGCTCATTCACCAATAGTTTCGTTATTCTGTCCTTCTCTGCCGTTGACAGCATACCACTGAAGCTTCCTTCATACTGTAATGTTAACTGCTTTTTATTTACTCCAAGGTCTTTCAGGGCATCCTCCAGCAGCTTCCTGTATTTATCCATGCTTTGGATACTATCCCTGATATCAAGTTTGACCACGATATAGTGCTTCATCTTAATTGCAGAATCTTTTTCCTGTTCCAGGCTGATCACTTTCAGCATAGTAGAAGCATTTTTCGCCTGCTTCTCGTAGGAATATTCACTTCTGGCAGCCTCCCTGGTAACAGCAATCTCCTTCTCCACATAGAGCCCGATTGAATCAGCAAGATATAGGATCAGTTCCTTTTTGTCCTCTTCGCTCAGATAATCCTTCTCATAATCTGCGATGATTTCAATGCTGCTTTTTAAATCAGCGGTATTCGTATTAACAAATGCCTGTGTCATCTTCACATCTTCATAAAAGAAACGATTCATGAACATCTGAGTTGCTACTGCAAGCCAGAGTACCGCAGCAATATATAATGTAATCTTTGTTTTCTTCCTGGATAAAATTCTTTTCAATGACTCATAAAACCGATTCAAATTCTCCATAGATCCACCTCCAAATTATGGTTATTCACGGTTCATATGTTAGTTTTCCCTGAAATAGAGTAATTATTCCACTTAAACTTCCATAGTTATCCAGAAAGGTGTATCTATGTGAATGAAATTATCTTAAGTAAATCAACCCACCAATGTGCTCCCTTTACCAACACGACAAGTCATGCTATAATAAGGTAACGAATGAAATTACCATTCTGTCCGGAAGGGAGATTCCACCATGAAAAACCCACTTCTTTATCGAAGACGATTTATTCCTGATGAGTTGGTTCCTTTAAAAAACGATCGTATTATAAGCCTTGATGAGCATCTGATTATAACAAAATGGGATGCGCTCCATCCGCGGAAAGACATCGCAGGGGGGATCTCAGCCTACTTCCTGGATCAGGGCTTTAAAGTAAGCAAGGTCTTTAATAAGGAGCAACAGCTTGTCTACTGGTACTGCGACATCATCCAGCAGAAGCCGGGTCCTGATCCCAACTCAATGATATTTGAAGATCTGCTGATTGATGTTATACTTCATAAGGACGGATCCGTTCAGATCCTTGACCTGGATGAACTTGCTCAGGCATTTGAACAGGGCCTAATTTCCGGCGAAGAAGTAACCCGGGCACTCCGCTCACTGGATTCTCTGCTTAAGCTCATTCATCAAGGCCAATTCCCGTCATTGATGGAGCCGGTGGAGAAAGCAGAACTGCTTTAGTCCTCCAACATCTTGATTCTTCTGATATGTCTTTCATTACCGGAGAACTCTGTACTTAAGAAAGTGTCTACGATCTTAATCGCATGCCCGGCTCCGATTACCCGGGCGCCCATGGCAAGGATATTCGCATCATTATGAAGTCTGGTTGCTTCTGCACTGAAACAGTCATGGCATAATGCGCAGCGGATTCCCTTCATTTTATTGGCAGCGATGGAGATACCGATTCCTGTACCACAGATTAAGATACCCTGCTCGCATTCCTTCTTCTGAATTGCTCGGCCGACTGCCTTGGCATACTCGGGATAATCGCTTGTGTTCACATCGCCGCAGCCAAAATCCTTATACTCTATACCTCTCTCCTCAAGATACTCAATAATCGCTTTTTTCATTTCATATCCGGTATGATCATTTCCTATTGCTATCATAAGCTTCCTCCTTTATATTTCTTCATTCAGTTTATATACTGCCTTCTTTACCAGACGTGCCAGCTCGATATAACATTCCTCATAATCTATCAGGCTGCCTCCGTAGGGATCAACCACATCCCCAATTTCTCCTGCAAACTCCTTGATGGTATATACCTCCCTGGCTTCCGGATATTCCTCAAGAACCTTCTTCTTCTGACTCGCGGTCATCGTCAGTATCAGCGTATTTTCTTCCATATCTGCAGCCTTCAATCCCTTAGAAATATGGTTTGCAAGCTCCAGTTCATGCTTTCCCAATACCAATTCGGCTTTCGGATTAATCGGCTCCCCAAATAACACGACCAATCCACGGGAAATCACCTTCATTGTACTGACTCTTTCCAGGTTCTTATATATCGCTTCTGCCATTGGACTTCGGCAGGTATTACCGGTACATACAAAGATAAGTTTTTGATATTTTCCCATATACCCTCCATGCTGCTGATAAGGCAGCAGCTCCTTCCTGGCGAAAATAAAAGTTTGCGGTAAGGTTAAGAGACCTTCACGATACGGTAGCCGGCTGCCTTAAGCAAACGGTTCATGATTGCCTGTCCCAGGTCATTATCTGCAAAGCTTTCCGTTAAGATATACTCCGTTTTTAATGCATCAAAATCCCGTAAGGTTGCATAGAGTCCGGCTGCGATGGAGTCCTCATCCATTCTGGAACCTATGGTTTTCACGGTTCCATACAGATATTCCTTCTCCGTCTCACTTGTAGCAATGATTCCAACGCTCTTAGCGGCTTCTACCAAATCCTTAGCTTTCCGGTTAATTTCTCTGATCACATCTTCAATCTTACCTTCATAGATGGTCAGACAGCCTTCCGGTGCATAATGCCGGTATTTCATTCCCGGTGCCTTAGGTACTAAATTCTCATCCGGCTTATCCTGTAATATAGCAGGATCATATTGGACCGCACCAAGAACATTTTCTATCATAGCCTTCGTGATACAACCCGGTCTCAAGATCACGGGCTTTGTCCCCGTCAGATCAATGATTGTTGATTCAAGGCCTAAAGATGCCTGACCACCGTCAATGATGATATCCACTTTACCGTACAGATCCTGAATTACATGCTCGGCTTTTGTCGGACTCGGTCTGCCTGACAGGTTGGCACTGGGTGCCGCCACGTAGACCCCGGAACTGCTGATCAGTGTCTTGGCCAGCTTATGTGCAGGGAGCCGGATAGCAACCGTGTTCAGGCCTCCTGTCGTTCCATGGGGTACACATTCCTTCTTATTCAGAATCATGGTCAGTGGGCCCGGCCAGAAGACAGATGACAGCTGATAGGCGGCCTCCGGAATATTCTCTGCCAGTACCTCCAGATCGTTCACCTTTGAGATATGGATAATCAGGGGGTTATCCGAAGGTCTTCCTTTCGCCTCATAAATCTTCCTGGAAGCTTCGGGATTAAGGGCATCCGCCCCTAATCCATATACGGTCTCGGTCGGAAAAGCAACCAGACCTCCGGATCTAAGTACCCTTATAACCTCCTCCAAATCCTTTGTTTCTATCTGATCCTTCTCTATTTTAATTATTCTGGTATCCATGCTGCAAGTACTCCTTAACTTAACATGCTTCTTCTTCGGAAGGTACCCTTCGATACCGTCTACCGTGCATTATATCACCTTTTTCATTTAAAATCCATACTTAGCATCAGATTGATTATTATCGCTCTTTCTTCAAATATTCCTGAATTCCAGTGCAGATAGCTTCTGCCATTTTATTCTGGTATTCCTCCGTGACCAACAGCGCAGCCTCCCCTTGATTGGACAGATACCCGCATTCAACAATAACCAGAGGACAATTTGTCTTCTTCAGCATAAAATAGCTCTCATTGGATTTCGCCTTCCGATGATTCCCGTCCTTCAAGCTATTCTTGATCGTCTCCTGCAGAAGCTCCGCCAGCTCCCTACCCACCGCAGACTGTGCATGGTAGAAGACCTGTGCCCCCTTAACATACTCCTCTGTGAAGCTGTTCTGATGGATACTGATCGCGAACAAGGCTCCGCTGCCATTAATTGTATTAATTCGGTTGTTCAGATCTGCTCGTTTTCTATTGGAATCCCCTTCGGAATACAGGCCGACATCCTCTTCCCTGGTCATGATAACCTTAATGTCCTTCTCCTCCAGAAGAGACTTTAACTTCAGAGAGATTTTTAGGTTAATATCCTTCTCCAGGGCATCATTTACTCCAACCTTCCCCGGATCCCTGCCCCCATGGCCCGGATCAATTACGATGGTTACTGCTTCAGCCTCCGGCTTGCTGTTCCTATTAAATATATGCTTCATTACCTTAACAGATTGTTCGGTGGTCAGAATTCTGGCCAGGAATAACAGAACCAGGAATAAGATACAAAAATATTTCTTCTTCATAGACGTACTTCCCTTTCTTAGATCCTTACATCTTATGAAGAAGTAAACCCGTCCTATTCTCTGATTATGAATTCGCTTTCGCACATAAAAAGGACCGGATTTTCCTGCGGTGATTTCTGACGCCGCAGGATATCCGATCCACTAAGTCACATTTCCGTTACTTATCTTAATTCAAATATTTAATTATTACATCCCAGATTGCTTCCGTCTCAAGTCCCAGCTTCCAAGCAGCTACTCCGGCCGTGTCAGCTTCGTAAATTGCTTTCATTTTCTCTTCGATGGATTTCTCCTCCTCCTGCCAGATCCGGTAGGTGGCTCCATCCATCTTATATTCACCATATTGATAAGCGTAAACCTCATCCCATTCCGGTTCAATGCCCTGTTCTGTGAAAACATTCGCTGCATTTGTCATCGCCGGATAAACTACTGTCAGCTCACCATCTGCGGTTTCCTTCCAAAGGGCTGAATAAAACGGAATCGCTATGACAGTCTTCTCCTTCGGTACAACCTTAAGCGTGTTCGTAATCGCATCCTCCACAAAACCGATGGAGGCTACCGGTCCCGCTTCCTCTGATCCGACGAACTCATTATATGCCATTATAATTACATAATCTATGAGCTTACCCTGCTCCTCCAGATCATAATATTCACGGTAGGGGGCAGGAATAAAATTATCAGCGGAAAGAACCAATCCGTTGTTCCTGCATTTAACGGAGAGTTCCCTGAGTAACTGGACATAATCCTTACCAGCATCGGAGGGTATAATCTCAAGATCAATATTTATACCATTCAGCTTATATTCCAATGCAGCCTGTATCAGGGCATCTGACAGAGCATCCCTCGAAGAGGTACGGGATAGTAATTCTCCCATATCCACTTTGATGTTCACATCACTTACGAGACCCCATACCTCAAGTCCCAGCTCATTTGCTTTATCCACATAATCCTTGCTGGCTAAGCTGCTGATTGCACCGGTAGTATCCAGGATATTGAACCAGGTCGGAGATACCACATTAACTCCCTTTGTTTTTTTGATCAGCGGCTCCAAATTTGCATTCGCATCCTGATTTGTTACCTGATGAAATACCAGATTAATCTTGTCCTGTCTGGTCTGAGAAGTATATTCCGGTGCCTGATAGCTGCTCTCCAGGTTCTTATAGAAGGACTTCTTCACATTCTTTTCCTTCACATAACCGATGATTCCATCCTCTGTCATCACCTTAACGAAGCCCTTACTGGGAGCTTCCTCCATATCCACATACATGAGGGAGCTGCCCACGGGAAGCTCAGTTAAAATGGGATTCTTAATCCCAGGCTCCGTTCTCAACTGAGTAGCCTTAGTAACCTCTGTAAATAATTTCTCACCCCATTGATAATTAATAATGACCCGATTCGGCTCTTCATACTGCTGATACCTAAGATCAGAGTATCTGCCGACAAAATCCAGAGCGAGATAAACCTTATCCGCCAGCACCTTAACAATCTCATATTCTTCCTTCTTAACGGTAGGATTTAAGGTCATGGTAACCGTATACTCGGATTTACCGGCTTCTGCCCTGAGTATCTCGGTTGGTGTGGTATAAGTCAGAATGTTCTCCTTACTGTCCCAATAAAATCTATGATTAAACTTTTCCACCACGGTATCATAATCAACATATACCGTACCGTCCAGGAACAATCCCTTTTTATCATAAATTTCATCCTGGAGGATGATCATAATCTCAGATTCCTTTACCGGATAGTATTCTGTCAGTGACATCTCTTCCTTACTGGGAGTTAATTTCTTCTTAATTGCTAATCCTGCGATCAGCAATACAATGATCAATACAGCCGATAAACCAATGACAGCTATCCTCATTCTTTTATCCATACGATATGCCCTCCATCTAAGTACTTCCCCCATGCAGGTGATAAGCCCGGCATGGCTCCCCAAGCGTAATCTATAACACATTATAGCATTAAATTAAGTAACCGTCATTACTAAATTTCGACCTTTTAAAGACCAAATCCCAGTTTCCGGCAGGTTCGGCTTATCCACTGTTGCGAACCTTAAGAAACCAGGATTTGTGATCCTTACCGATTGAATTAATTTCAGATGTGCTATCCGGAGCAAGTTACAGCTTACCAGATACGGCATAAAAGTATAGAGGGCTTTTTAAGTACCGGTTATGCTCCTTTCATACGCATCATAAAATTAGATCCTACTGATCCATAAACTCTAAGCACATTCGCAGGCAGAAGTCTAACAATCCGGCAGGTACTGTCGGTGATCTTATTTCGGATAAGAAGGCCATTTGTGATATGTTATACTTATCCTTACCGGAATAACCGGACTGCATAGACTCATTCCAATAACCCGAGAAAAAGCTTCCTAGTTTCCTTTGAAAGCTTTAAAGGATCAGGCTCCAAAGAGATGGGATAAAACTTTCTGTTATACTTCTGTTGCATGAATTGGATTGTTTTCTTTTCGGCAAAGGGGAGGAGATAGTTCCAGGTTTCATTTCCCTTGATTGCCAGAACGTTCTCGGCAAAGCTGCCCAGCTTACGTAAGTTCCACTCAGTCCATCCCCCAAGTACAAGCTTTCTGTCACAGCGCCTGAATTCCTCTTTGTTAGTATATAGGTCATATCCGAAATCCAGGATGATATCATCATAGTCCTCTCCCAGAAGTGACGGGATTCTCTCTGCTGTTACGTTCTTATGGAAGGTGATATTGCCAAAGGAAAAGGAGAACTCCTCCTCCCGATTCCATAGGTAAGCTTGCTGCAACCGCCCGAAGTCCTGGTGTCCATTGCATTCTGCAAATACCGTTCTTCTTCCCAGCTCTTCTCCCAGATAAAATGACAGCAGAAGGCCTGTATAAGTCACTCCGGCTCCCGGATGGGCTCCGATCAGACCGATCACCTCCCTGTGACAGCCTCTTCCGGAAATACTAGATAAAAGCATCGGTTTTCGCATCATTTCCTTATCCTCTCCATAGCGATCTCTGTCAGCTCCTCAAGAAATTCGTGTTCTGCTCCGTTCATAGGTTTAGCATAAGGTTCCGGTGCATATGGGATTCGAAAGCAGCTTCTTTGTTCCATTTGCCTGACTGCCTGTCTATATTGGCGACCGTCCAGGTAATTGAATAAGTATACTATTTTCTTCTGTTCTGAAACCATCCTCAGTACTTCTTCGGCCTGTTCCAGCTCCCAGTCCTTACTGCCTAGCAAGAGCAGGGGCAGCTCCGCCTCGAGGTACGACGGTAAAATATCCTGCGTCAGACACCCGTAATCCTCTACAACAACCTGATACCCGCTGAGATCTTCATCGCTTCGGCCCGGGATAAGCATCGGTATTCCACGGAGTGTTACTACCTTCCCATCTGTATTAAGGCCGTCATATCGGTTTCTGATGGAACGTACCGTTCCACTTGAATTACATTCCCGGTAAACACAGGATTCTGTCTTCTGCATAAAAAACTTACATAAGCGAAAGCATAAATGTGTTACTCCAATTCTGGGCTGGACTCCCGCAACAGCTATTCTTATGGGAGGACCTGATTCACTAAGGCCCGGCAGGCTTCTCCTGCCAGCTGATATTGCTTTACTTAACTGTGCCACAGAAGCATATCTTCCCGATGGTTGAAATCTGAGGCATCGGTTGATTACTTTCTTCAGTTTTCTGGGGCAAGTATTACAGTTATCAATATTGTCAATACTTCTTATATCCTCCCTAAGGGTCCTGCCGGTTGCCATATAATACATTAGCATACCGATTCCGTATACGTCACAGCGTTCATCTATCCCCTCTGTTTGATACATCTCGGGGGCAGCAAAGCCATAGGTACCGCAATACCCCTGATTACCAAATGTAGCCTCGTCCCGGTAAATTGCACTGCCAAAATCAACCAGCTTAAGCTGATTACCGGTTACGATGATATTATCCGGCTTTAGGTCCAGATATAAAATCGGTCTTTCTATATGATGTAAATAGTGGATCAGATCGCAGAGTTGAAGAGCAAAGCGGATGATACTATCAGAATCCAGACATCCCTTAGCTGCCACGTAGCTTTTCAGGGTAACCCCTTCAAGATATTGTTCGACAATATAGGAACCATTCTGATCTTCTTCAATATCATAAATTATAGGAATACATGAATGTTTCAGATTTTTAAGAATTTGTGCTTCCTTGAGCTGTAAGTCGTATAAAGAATGGTTTTTAGATAAGCATTTGATTGCCCGACAAGAATTAAGTCTGATATGTTCGGCAAGATACACCTTGGCAGTGCCTCCTCTGCCAAGCAGGCGTATGATACGGTACTTTTGGAACCAGATTTCCTGTTGCATTCTCTCCTTTCCTACCAGCAACGGCATATAGTGAATCGTGTCTTACTCTTTTATTATATACAGATAATGGAAGGCAGGCAATACTTTTCTCACCAGCCGAATTAACAAACTTTTTGTTAGATTGTGTACAATATGCCCTTGTCGAGCATGGTAAAATCATGTAGATGAAAGGTTTTTATTAACACAAATTTCACAACTGGATGTATTGACTTATGTTTCTTTTTAAATTATACTTTTTTTACACCAATCATTGATTATTATAAGATGCGGTTTTTATGCCCTCTGCATTTTAAGAGGAATCTCCGCATCGTTACAGTGAATAGTCATTTCCTGCTTTGTACAGAAAGGGGTGTACAGTATGAAGATTGAGAAAATCAGTGATAACCAAATTAGATGTACCCTGAATAAAAGTGACTTAATTGACCGGGAGTTAAGGATCAGTGAGCTTGCCTACGGCACTGAAAAGGCCAAAGCGCTCTTCCGGGATATGATACAACAGGCTTTCTATGAGTTCGGTTTTGAAGTAGATGATATTCCATTGATGATTGAAGCAATTCCAGTTTCGACAGAATGTCTGATTCTTGTGATCACTAAGGTTGAGGATCCGGATGAACTGGATACCAGATTCTCGAAATTCTCCTCCTTAGGTCCCCGTGACGCGGAGGATAAATCAGAATCCGACGAAGATTCCTATGCCGATGAGAT
Organism: Bacillota bacterium; assembly: GCA_023415595.1. GTDB lineage: Bacteria > Bacillota > Clostridia > Lachnospirales > Lachnospiraceae > Mobilitalea. Next base: position 15,801 of record JAEZJW010000141.1, on the reverse strand, counting down.
TATTAATAGCTTTGACCAGATAGATTATGTTTCAGATGATACGGAAGAAGAGAGCAAGGATATTCTGGACAGCACCGATTCTGAGACAGAAGAGAAGCCTAATCTCCAGGTATCTCCGAATCTGGTGAAGGTGTATTCCTTCCGTTCCTTGAAGGAAGTAACCGAACTGGCGAATATACTTCTGGGATATTATAACGGAGTTAACACTCTTTATAAGAACCCGTTGAATTCAACCTATTACCTGGTAATCAGTATGTCAAGCCACACTCCGGAGGAGTTCAATAAAATTTGTAACATCATCTCCGAGTATGGTAAATCCGAACGTTACACCTATGCAAGCTCCTCCTACTACGAGGAACACTACGAAATCATCGTAAAGAACCACGCACTGCAGATCCTGTCAGTAATGTAACTTAAACAGATACATCAAATCAATCAAACATGCGCCCGCCGGGCGCAATGTACACAAAAGGATGAGGGAAACCTCATCCTTTTTAATGTACCACAATACATTACCTAACAAAATAATTAGCTAACCATATATATTCACTAACCAATGTTGATCTGACAAACCAGCCCCATATATCTAATAACAGCTAATGGGCAGGCCGCTGGCTTATGCACTTTGATTGGTATAATTGCAGCGGCGCCTTCAAGCAGTCGAATGTTTATCACAGTCATAACCTAAAAAGAATAGCGTGGGATTATTAATCCATACAGAGACCGTATGTCGCTCCCGGTGCCAAGGTTGTGAAAGCCGGCTGTTGCATAATAGCGTTTTATGGATGACGGAAGCCCTCTATCCTTCCCATAATGCACCGTTTGAGGAACAGATCGATGATTATGTATGCCATAAGCGAACATTTATGTACGATAATGGCATACATAATCAAGAAATGTAACTCAATCGGTGTGTGAGGGAAGGGTAGGGGGCTTTCGCCATCCCTACAGAGTAAATGCAACAGCCTACTAACAACCAGAGTGAGAACGTGTCTCTGATGGATTAATAGTCACTCTCTGTTCGTAATCTTTAACTGTGATAAACATCACTGAAGTAAAGGGGCGCCGCACAATATACAAAATAGCGGCACCCCATTAGCATCCTTATTCCCCGATCACTTCATAAATCCTGTCCATCAGATCCTCGGGATCGAGTCCATGAACCATAGCAGCCTCTTCCAGAGTCTCACCTTGAGCGGAAGGGCAACCGAGACAATGCATTCCGATATCAAGTAAAACCGGAATAATATTCTGATCAGTAGAAATTGCCTGAGCAATTGTCATGTCCTTAGTGATAGCAGCCATAATAAATCCTCCTTATTCTATATCAATTGATAGCAATGAACGAATTGATATCCGTTCTCAGCTTAATAGCCTAGGCAACATTATATGCCAACAATACGGTTCCGTCAAGGGTATAAACGGGTGAACTTATTCATATTATTAAGTATCTGCAGCTGCATTAAAATTATGTAGAAGTATGGCACTTTTGCAGGAAGTCATGTATCATATGCAGATTTTACTTGCATTATTGTTATTATTATATTAAAATGTAATCGATTGTTTGAAAAGGAGGTAAATAACTATGGCATATACAATTAGTGATGAATGCATCAGCTGTGGCGCATGTGCAGGCGAGTGCCCGACAGATTCTATTTCTGAAGGTTCAAGTCATTTTGAAATAAATTCTGACACCTGCATCGATTGCGGTGCTTGCGAATCCACTTGCCCTACCGGTGCGATTTCAGCATAATTCAAATGAGTACATAAGGTGCTGTATCAAATCAAAACCAGGATATGTGTTTTGATTTGATACAGCACCTTTTTGTGTTTATGTATATTTTATATATATAGTCTGCTCTTCTTCCGGAATTTGGACTTGTTCCGCTTCCTGCCATCCAGGGTAGCTGCTGCCATCATCCTGCTCTTCTGATAATCTCTCAGGGTTAAATCAAATTTCTTAAACCGTTCTTCCTCTTTCTCTTCCTGCAGGCGCATCAGAAAGCTCATTTCCTTAATGACACTCTCCGTCACATATCCGCTGATATCATCACTAAGTGTAGCGTTGTTCTCTTTCAGAGCTGACATGATGATCTGATTCATAATTGCCTTGAACTGACTCATCTTATCCCCGGGCTGCTCTTTCATCTCATTCTCCTTCTCGTTTGTAATAAGGCTTGTCCCCTCTGTGTTTGTAGCTGCCGATTTTAAGTGCTCCTGATGTGTTTCTTCCATTCCAGTACCTCCCATGCTTGTCCCATCCCCAGTCGGATTCTTCTCCTCTCCCCATAATTCAATTACTTTACCGTTCAGCTCGTCCTTCAGCCTGATCATCGTCTGATTATCAAGCGCCTCCAGCTTATGCAGATTGGGAAGAAGCATCTTAACAGCTTTCAGCTGGAATCCCTGTTCCTTTAAATGCTTTATCGTTTTAAGCAGATCAATATCTGACTCTTTATAATATCTGTGTCCCATTTCATTTCTTCCAATGGGAAGCTCAAGTTGTTCCTCCCAATATCTCAGTACGTGGTCTTCTACCTCCACTCTTTTTGAGGCTTCTGAAATCATATATCTTGCTTCTTCCATTGAGTGCCCTCCCTATAAGTGTAATTATTTTCCACTTTTTACATTATAACATAGCAAGTACCAAATGCAATACAAATACCACATATTCCCATTTAACTTGTCGACATAAAAAGGGGAAACCTCAAAGAAGTTTCCCCTTTTCAACATAATCAAATATTCTGTTATTCTCCCAGGTCAGCTACTGCTGATACGCTCCTCTTCTTCCCTTTTTCATGGGTTCCCAGTATAAACATGAAGAAGGAAGCTGCGATAGCCAGCAGGAAAATGAACGGCCACACATTATTTACTCCGTACCTTTGGATGAATTTGCCCGTAATATAAGGAGATATGGAACCGCCTGTGCTGGAGATAATACCAATGATGGAATTAAACCTTCCCCTGTGGGAGATTGGTGTATGATTTGCGATATATACGCCGATATTTGTCGCATTGATAATCTCGCCGATGGTCCAAATGATTGTCGACAGAACGAACAGCCAGAAGCTGTTCACAAAAAACAGCATACCAAAGCCCACGGCAAAGAAGAGTCCGGCGATGGATACATTATAGATTGCCCGGATCTTCCTGGTGATTAAGGTAATAATTGTCGTAAAAGCGATAACCTCAAGACAATTTACCATATTCAAGGTCCCATAATAGCTCGGTCCCAAAGCCTCCCCAAAGACAGCCTTGGCCTTCAGGGGAAGGCTGAAATGAGTCTGTGCATAGATGAAGGAATAGATCGTATCCAGGGTAGCAAAAATCAGAAGTGCCGGTCTATGTATCAGTGCCGCCAGCAATCCGCCGGTCTCTGCCTTCTCATCGCTTCGTTCCTCCTCCAACTTCGTAAACTCATCCTTCGTAGGCTTTGTTTCCTTAACAAAATTAGCCAGAAGAAGGATAGATATCAGAGTAGTGATAGCATCTCCGATGAACAGGAGCTTCATATACTTTCGGAATAGGAGACCTGCAACGACAGAGCCGATCGCCGTTCCGGCGTTCATACCCATATACAGCAGGGAAAATGCTGCCTGACGGTTCTCCGGTACCGTAAGATCATTCATCATGGCTCCGCTGGCCGGATGTGCAATACTTCCAAAGAAGGAAGACAGGATCAGCAGATACGGTACATAATGAAAGGTTTCCGGACTGTCTATGAGTAAAGCGCTAGGAAGGTAGCAGAAGGCAGCAAGTCCCATGAATAAGATCATGATCTTCTTCCTTCCCATCAGGTCCGTCAGCTTTCCTCCGATTAAGGAGCCCGGTATCTGCAGAAGGGAGCCCATCAGCAGGTATTTTCCAACCTCCGATTCCGGCATACCGCCCTTCTGGGTAAGTAACAATGTCATAAAAGGGAATACGAAGTTTCCCATGGAATTCACGACTCGTGCTATAAATATAATATATACACTTCGTGGAAGTCCAAAATAAGTAATTTTTGCTCTATTTAGTTTCATTTTATTATCTTTCTAGGTTCGCAAATTTTGTGTACTGCGCCTGCCAAGCTAATTTAACGGTTCCCACCGGTCCATTTCTCTGTTTACCGATGATAATTTCAGATACTCCCGGTTCTTCTGTGTCATGGTTATAGTAATCGTCACGGTAGATGAACATTACCACGTCGGCATCCTGCTCGATGGCTCCGGATTCTCTTAAATCCGAAAGCATCGGCCGCTTGTCGGGTCTCTGCTCCACAGCACGGCTCAGCTGCGATAACGCAATGACAGGTACATTAATTTCCCTTGCCAGGGATTTTAAGGATCTTGAGATTTCCGAGATTTCCTGCTGACGTGATTCTGACCGTTTGCTGCCGGTCATCAGCTGCAGGTAGTCAATCATGATTAATCCCAGATTCTTTTCCAGCTTCAGCTTTCTGCACTTCGACCGTAATTCGCTTACGGAGATTGCAGAGGTATCATCTATGATCAGATTGGAATTTCCGATAATTCTGGCACTTTCCATCAGACTTGCCCATTCATCGGCCGACAGATTACCGGTACGGATATTCTGAGAATCTACCCTGGAGTTCATCGCCAGGACACGCTTGACCAGCTGGTCCTGCGACATTTCCAAGCTGAATACGGCTGTTGTCACATTGGACTTCAGTGCCACGTATTCCGCGATATTCAGTGCAAATGCCGTCTTACCCATGGAAGGTCTGGCAGCTATCAGGATCAGATCGGAGGGCTGTAATCCGGCAGTCTTATAATCCAGGTCATAGAAGCCGGTTGCAACACCGGTTACACTTCCCTGATTCCTTGAGGCCGCCTCGATACTGTCGATGGAACGCAGCACCACTTCCTTGATATCCGTAAATTCCTTCGTTCCCCGGTTCTGCACGATATCAAATACCTGTTTCTCCGTCTTCTCCAGGATGATATCCAGCTTCTCCTTATCCAGATAGCAGTCATTGGCAGTTTCCTCAGAGACCTTGATCAGTCTGCGAAGTACCGCCTTATCCTTAACGATCTGTGCATAATATTTCACATTAGCCGAGGTAGGCACTGCGGTAACCAGATCCCTGATGAATTCCAGGCTGCAGACCTGCGGAGGAACGTCCTTTTCCTTCAGGCGGTTCTGAAGTGTTACCAGATCCACCGGCTTTCCTTCGTTATACAGCTCCTGCATGGTATCAAACAGTATGCTGTACTGCTGTTCATAAAAATCCGAGCTATTAATGATTTCTGCAGCAGAAACGATAGCATCCCGGTCCATAATCATCGAGCCTATTACGGATTGTTCTGCCTCTGCACTGTGCGGAAGTATCCTCTTAATTAAAGCCTCATCCATTGTAATCTCCACGCTGCCCCGGGCAGCTCCTACTTAATTCCCCAGAACGGACCAAGCCATTTTCTCTCCGTTCTATATACAAAACGAATACAATTCGTTTTCCCCCATGTTCCCTTTGTTATGCTTACTATCATACTTTCCGAAGTAATCTAAACAGCCTCAACCTGTACCTTCATCTCTGCAGTAACCTGCGGATGCAGTTTAACAGGGACCGTATAGATACCCGCATTCTTAATCGGATCCGCAAGCAGCAGCTTCTTCTTGTCCAGATCCAGACCGAACTGCTCCTTTAAAGCAGCTGCAATTTCTTTGGTAGAGATTGAGCCGAAGGTTTTACTGCCTTCACCGGCCTTTATCTTCACCTTAATTGCCACTTCCTCCAGCTTCTTAGCAAAATCCTTAGCCTCTGCCAGAATCTCCTTCTGCTTCTTCTCCTCGGCAGCCTTCTGAAGCTTCAGATCATTCAGATTCTGCTTCGTTGCCTCAAGACCAAGCTTCTTAGGAAGGATGAAATTCCTTGCATAACCATCACTTACCTTTACGATCTCTCCCTTTTTACCCAGGGCCTTTACATCTTGCAATAAAATAATTTCCATAATAACCTCCATAAACCGATTAGCGGTATCTCATTCTATTCTGTTTTACAATTCTCCCTCTTTCATCATGGAGGCCAAGGTCATCTTAAGCTTCATGATTGCTTCATGGACCGTACTGTTCTCCAGCTGGGCTCCTGCAACACTTAAGTGTCCGCCGCCGCCCATTTTCTCCATGATAACCTGAACATTCACCTCATCGATGGACCTGGCACTGATATAGATTTTGTTATTAAAATCCGTAAGCACAAAGGATGCTTTGATATCCGTTATATTTAACAGCTCATTGGCTATCTGGGCACCAAGCACGGTGGGACTGTCCACTTCCGAGCTGGCACATATCGCAATGGCATAATGATCCAGATAAACCTCCGTACTGCTGATCGCATCTGCTTTTGTCTTGAAATCCGTAATCTCACTACGGAAGGCCTTTCGTATTCTGGTCACGTCGGCACCGCTTCTCCGGAGGAAGGCGGCTGCTTCAAAGGTTCTTACTCCTGCCTTCGTGAGGAAATTATTCGTGTCAATCATGATGCCCGCATATAAAGCATCTGCTTCCACGGGCTTCAGCTTCAGATTACCTCCGATATACTGCAGGATCTCAGCCACCATTTCACAAGTTGAGGAAGCATAGGGTTCGATATAGGATAAGGCGGCATTATCAATTGCCTCATTGGTCTGCCTGTGGTGATCAAAGATGACAATCGTCTTGGCATAATCCAATAGTTCCGCACATTCCAGATAGCTTGGACGGTTCACGTCAACAATAACCAGCAGGGTATTGATATCCACAACCTCCCTGGCCTGATCATTCTTGATAAACATATCCTCTTCATAATCCGGATTACCGATAAAGCGGTTCATCATCGGCCGTAAGGAGGTGGTTACTTCATTAATGACGATATGGGCTTTCTTATTAAAGGTCTTCGCGATCCTGTAGACTCCGACGGCAGAACCGAAGGAATCGACATCCCCGATTTTATGGCCCATAATAATGATCTTATCCTTGCCCTCTACAAATTCACGGAAGGCGTGGGCCTTCACTCTTGCCTTAACACGGGTACTCTTCTCCACCTGGATACTTTTGCCGCCATAATAGGAGATCTTCTCTCGGTCCTTAATTACTGCCTGGTCCCCGCCTCTGCCAAGGGCAAGATCAATCGCAGCCCGGGCATATTCATAGCCGGTATTATAGTTTTCCGCATTGACACCGAGACCAATACTCACAGTAACCGCCATCTCATTTCCAATATTGACACTCCTGACCTCTTCCAGAATCGAAAACTTGCTGCTTTGCAGCAGGGGCAGATATTTCTGCTGAAAGACAAAGATGTACTTGTCCTTCTCAAGCTTCTTAATAATCGCATCTATATTCAGCATATATTTATTAATCTTCCTGTCCACCAGCGCGGTTAACAGGGAGCGCCTTACCTCATCACTGCTCTCCAGAGCTTCCTCATAATTATCAATATATAACAGACCAACGACCTGCTTCTGCTCTTTATTTTCCTTGAGCAGTGCAATGATCTCAGTCTCATCATATAGATACATCGCTATCAGGGCATTTCTGGTGTCCCAGGAGCTCTCGCTTTCATAGATGTTCCAGTTTGAATCCTCATCAAAATCCGGCGCAATCACCTTACGAAGCAAGACCCTGTAGTTCCTGCCGCTATGGATCAGATGAAGCACCTCATCACCCTCAGATCTCGGAAGAGTGTCCTCCGTAACCTCAGGGAAAATATCTGAGATAGAACGTCTGGCTGCCTTACGTTCCTGGATAATATCCATGAATTCATTATTACCCCATTGGAGCCTTCCTTCCACATCAAGAATAGCATAGGGCAGTGCTAGCTCCTTCAAAAGCCGCTTCTGGATCTGTCCGTAATCCATCGCATAGCGGACCAGCTCAGCAGCCAATTTATGCCGGTTAAGATAATAGATTGAGATAGCAATCAGAAAATATGCCAGAACAAAGGCAGACATCACCAGCCCGGCTTCCTTACTGATCAAATAGATACTCAGGTTCGCGCAGAGTAAAAGCCCGGTAAGTATTACCGGCCACATAAGATAACTTCTTAGAGAACCGCCAAGTCTCATTTTTCTTCCCATGCAAGAAACCTCCACACTATTACACTAAGCCCGTCCTGAAAATGCATGCATTTCCTTGCCGGGCTTAAGATCGCAACTCTCGCTTATCGCGTCTATTATAACACTAAATATTCTTACTGGATAGCCTAAATTTAATTTACTGTTGCTCTCAGGTACACAATAATATAACATAATTTTTTACATTTGTATATAGCTTTGACAATACCTACGAATTAGTACTGAACCAAGTACCTATGAGACCCATATGGTTACCTTGTGATTACCGATACTCCGGTATCGATATATTCCGGTCCGGTATCCTTACCGGCTATGGCTGCAACTGCCTCTGCCATCCCGAGGTACCCCATGGTATAAGGATTTTGCTCAATGATTGCTTTTAAGCTCCCATTCCTTAAAAGTCTTGAATTCACCTCTGTATAATCAAAGCCTACAGCAGCAAATCTGTTATTATTTGCCCCGTTAGCTCTGCCGACTCCTATGGTAGTCCCTTCGCTTGTTCCGAATAGAGCAACCAAATCCGGATTTTGGTCTATCAAACCCTGTGCTGCTTCCTGCGTCACCTCCGGTAAATCATTTTCAGTGTAGACTGTTTCGAGAATCCGGAAGCCGTCTTCCATTGCCAGCGTATCACGAAATCCTTTTTCACGCAACGCGGTATTCTCTTTCCTTGCAAGATTAACGATTCCGATTGACCCGCTATTAATCTCCATGTCGTTCAGCAAGGAAAGTAAGGTCTCAGCTGCAATCACCCCTGCTTTATAGTTATCCGTTGCCAACGTTGTAATCGCTTCTTCATATGCAGGTGAGTCAACATAAATTACTTTTACACCCTTGGCCTTTGCATCCTCCACTGGAGCGGAAATGTATTTCGGATCATCGGCTGCTATAATCAGCGCATCTGCGCCGTTCTCAACTGCTTTATTAATAATTTCAATCTGCCTCCGTGTGCTTCTCACATCTGGAGCTTCCCACCTATAATTCACACCTAACAAGCCAGCCATATCCGCTGCTCCCTGATTCAGGATATCCCAATATTGGAAGCCTTTGTCGGTTGTGATTAAATACACATCATAAAACCCGACATTCTGAAAGGTGGTTTGGGCTTCGCGCTTACTGTTTTGATGCCAAACTACAAACAGGATAAATGCAAATGTAATGACAGCCAGGTCGATTAAAGTTTTTCTTTGTATCATCTTAACCAACTTTCCTAGAGGTATTTAACAGAGCAGCCCTTTTCCTCTATCAGATATAAATCTAATACAAATATATTTCATCAGTTACAGATAAATTAATAAATATAAGGTTAAGCTGAAAAAACTTATGGCAAGCACAGTAAATGGGCGTGCTCCTAGGGGTCGGAGCACGCCCGTATTTATGAATAAAGGGGAGTGAGGGATAGCTTAATTACATGAAAACATTAAGTATTAACAGCTCAACCAAGCCGATAGCCCAAGCGATCGTTGTTGTAACGGACCATACTCTTACCTGCTCTTTTGTCTCAGTGATACCACTTAGGCGGTTAACCACCCAATAGAAGCTATCATTGAAGTAGGAGAAGAACAATGAGCCGATACATGCTGCAAATGCACCAAGTAACATGCTGCCACCGGCTGCTTCTACGATCGGAGCGGTAATACCGGCTGCTGTAATCATAGCAACTGTACCGGAGCCCTGTACAAAACGTACTAAGGTTGCGATGATGAAGGGTAACAGGATTACCGGAATAGCTGTGGAAGCTATGCCATTAGCAATATAATCACCGACACCTGCTGACTTTAAAACCTGTCCCAGAGCGCCGCCGCCTCCGGTTACGAAGATGATGATACCTGCTGACTTCATGCTGTCTTCCAGCTCAGTGATAACAAATTTACGGTCCTTGCCTCTGGTCAGCGTATAGATTGAGATCAGTAAGCCGATACCGACTGCGATAATTGGTTTGCCAAGGAAAATTAAAACTTCATAAATGCCTGTGTTTAATTTTAATGCTGATAATACGGTATTTAACAAGATCAGGATAATCGGAAGTACAATTGGTGTGAAGGCTAAAAATGCAGAAGGTAAATTACGTCCATCCTCTTTGGAAACCACATCATAAATGGGCTTTTGATACGGAGGTCTTTCCCAGCCGTCACCTGCTTCATTGGGGAGCTGATAGATCTTCTTGCCAATGTACTTACTGTATATCATGACTGCGATTGCCATAGGTAAGGCAATTCCGATACCCAAGAGGATAAATTGGCCAACATCAACACCGAAGGTGCCTGCTACGCCCAAAGGACCGGGTGTCGGAGGTACTAAGGAGTGAGTGATTACAAGTCCGCCTGCCAATGCAATGGAGAGACCGGCAATGGATTTCTTGGTCTTTCTGGATAATGCTTTCGCCAAAGGGGAAAGAATAACAAATCCGGAGTCACAGAAAATCGGAATGGAAACCAGGAAACCGGTTAAGGTAAGTGCAGCCTCTTCCCTGCCTTTACCAAACATCTTTAAGAAAGTACGCGCCATTCTTTCCGCGGCACCGGATATCTCAAACATCTGGCCCATCATAATACCTAAGCCGATGATAATACCAATATTACCTAAGGTTCCTCCAAAACCGGCTGTAATTGCATCCACTGTTTTAGTAGTTCCTAGTCCTCCTACCGTACCAACGATAACCGCTGCGATGAGGAGTGCAACAAATACGTGAATCTTTGTCTTTAAAATAAGAAAGATTAAAACCGCTAAACCAATACCTAAGCCAAGGAGCATCTGAGCTCCTGATACAGTTACTTCTGCGTTCATACTTATTCTCCTTTCGATCTTTATCCAACAAAGTTGGCTGAGTATTTTGCTCCGAGAAGTATGGCCTCTACCATGCTGACTTCACTGGCGATGCCTTTACCGGCAATGTCCAATGCAGTTCCATGATCCACGGAGGTTCGGAGGATTGGCATGCCTCCGGTAATCGCAATGGTTCTTTCAAAGTCTAAGGTCTTAGTTGCGATATGCCCCTGATCATGATATAAGGATAATACACTGTTGAAATGTCCCTTCAGAGCCATATGGAACACAGAGTCTGCACCGATCGGACCAACCACATCATAGCCTTCCGCCTGCAGCTCCTCTACTGCCGGAGTAACATGGTTTACTTCTTCGTCCCCGAATAGGCCATGTTCTCCGCTATGTGGATTGAGTCCTGCAATCGCCATGGTCCCTTCTGTTACTCCAAGCTTCTCAAGAACTTCCTTACAACGTTTCACATAATCTTTAATCCGATCTTTTGTCACCAGATCACAGGCTTTGCGAAGAGAAACGTGGCGGGTCAGGAAAAATACTCTCATTCCGTGTACCTCAAACATCGTCAAGGGATCCTTCGTACCCGTCAATTCACCGAATATCTCTGTATGCCCGATGAAATTGATATGGCCTGCTTTCAGGGATTCCTTATTGATTGGGGTCGTTGCTACTGCGGCTACTTCTTTGTTGTTTGCCAGTTCAATACTCTTTGCAATATACTCATAAGCGGCCTTACCACACATTCCGCTCACCTGGCCGATTTTAAACTCTTCCATGTCCACATTGTCCAGATCAATCAGATTTAATATTCCTGCTTTATAGTCTCCCTCCCCCGGCTTCTGAATCAGCTTGATTGCTAATCCGGAGCTTGTAAATCGGATGGCGTCCTCCATTACCTTACGATCTCCGATCACGACACAATGTGCAGCATTTAATACTTCTTTATTATCCAATGCCTTAACTACAATCTCCGGGCCGATGCCGGCAGGGTCTCCCATTGGAATAGCAATTATCGGTTTCAATAAAATCATCTCCATTCTTAAATTTCTATATATATAGCCTTTCCTTCAGGTAGCGCATGCATGTAATCATTGCATGCTTGTCACCAGCCATGCCTCCTTTGGTGATTACCTTCAGCCCATCATGTTCTCCTGCAATAAACTCGCCATAGGCTGCCAACGGAACAACCTCATCCAGAAGTCTGATTCCGGCTGTTTTAAACCTCTTGCTGACAGCTACTGTGATATCTCCGCCACTGGTATAGATCCCCTTGAAGGAGGTGTTCAATTTCAGGATTCGATAAGTAATCTCCGCCAGAGAGCTGTTGATCAGATTACTCACTTCATCCATGGAACAGCCATACCTTTTCGCATAGGGCAGAAAATCAATTCGATTCTCCGGCAGGATACCGTCTCCGATGGCTGTACAGATCTCATAGCTATCGCAATTCTTAAGGATCTCATGGACCACTCTGTCAATCTCAGCGTTCCTTCTTTCCTCGCTCTCCAGAAGCTCCCTGGTTATTACGAATACATTTAATACCTTCTGAGCCAGCAGCAGCTCGTCCATCTGAGTTTTTGCTACAGGGTTGACGCTGCCGACCGTTGCCAGTATTTTATACTTGCTCCTCTGGCTGATGGGAATTACCAGCTTTCGTGTAATGGTTGCCGTAAAGCTACCCGGATCAACTGCGATAAAATTAACCCGACTCTCGACGATTGCCTCAGCAATCAGATCCATATCCTCTTGCGAGATGCTGTCAAAGATGATAGTTCGAATTCCTGCTTCTTTATACTCCCGGATTCTCGTAACCAGATGCTCCTTCCCGAGCATGAGGTCATTCATATACAGGGAAGCAACCGGATATTTTGATTGCTCCTCATAGAGTTTCTGTGCTAGCGAGGTATTGACCGGTGTTTTCGGATCTGTGGCTGCCTCCGTCCTGTGAAGAGGAACAGTGTTCACAAGCAGGTATCCACCTACCAGAACACGTTTTGCTTCAGGAAAGCAGGGAACTACCATGGCAACAGCCTGATTATCCAAAGCATCCAGCAATGCATCCGTCTCACTTCCCAGATTGCCCCGCAGGGTACTGTCAATTCGTTTCGAATATACTTTCACATTCTCGTCCATCAGCAGCTTGGCCACATTATAAACCCGGTTATAGGCGATGAGCGGATCCACCGCCCGACTGTCCGTAGGATAAAGGATGCAATCGCTTTGGGATAGCTGGCTTAGTTCCAGGCGCTCAGTATTCATAACCGTATAGGAACTATAATTCAGCTTTTTAATCAGAACTCCGGTTGCATTTGCCCCAGTCAGGTCATCCGCAATTACTACACACTGTGGCATAGGATCACACTCCTCTATATTTGAATAATTGTTGCCCTTAAATCCCTCAATCTCTTCTCTTCTTCTGCGGTGAATTTCTTATTTGTAATCACTGCCGTATAACCGGATAAGTCATTCACTTTGATTAGCGCCTGTCTTCCAAATTTAGACCGGTCAACCAGCAGATATTTCTCTTTAGAATTTCTGCAGATTGTTTGCTTCATTACTGCCTTATCCAAGGTCGGTGTCATTACATTGAACTGTTCATCAATCGACTGGGCTCCCATAAAGGCAACATCCAATCTTATATTATCCATCATCTGATTGGCCAATGTCCCCACCATGCTGCCTGTAGATTTCTGCACCGTTCCCCCGCATATCAGCAGGTTTACTGTAGAATTAAGTAATAGCCGTGCAATCTCAATATCATTTGTGATTACCGTAAGATTTGGAATATCTTTGATCAGCTTTGCTACTTCGTAGGTTGTAGTTCCTGCGTCCAGGAAAACTACATTACCTTTCTTAATTAGATTAACGCATTGTTCTGCTATTCTGTGCTTTTCTTCTGTTTCCAAAACTTGTTTCTCTGTATAGGGTACCTCTCTCTTAATAACCGCTCCACCATGGCAGCGGTCTATTCTCCCTTCCAGCTTTAATTTTTCGAGATCCCTTCGGATCGTCATCAGGCTTACATCCAGTAATTTCGCAAGCTCCTCGACCTGAACGGCGCCATTTTTACCGATAATCTCGATGATTTTTAAATGTCTTTCTGCAGCAAGCATTTTCAATCACCTCATATATTTTTTCTTATCTTTTGTGTTCGTTTTTGATTGTTTGATTTGTTTGTTTATGATCTTATATTAGGACCATTCTGCATTTCTGTCAAATAATTTGGTGAATTTGTTCGTTTTAAGTTCATTCCGTATCAGTAGAGTCTCACAAACGAACATTTTTATACATTTTCGTTTATTTATGCAGGAACTTTAACAGTTTTTAACACAAAAAAGCCATAGCATCAGTAACAATGCTATGGCTAATTAATTGCTTATCAAATACTACTTCTCTCTCACATATCATTGAGACTCTATCCTTAGCTTTATCTTTTCCACCCACTCAGGCAACATTTTAGTACCATATTCATAAGCCCACCGAGTATCATAAAGCCGATAATCACATTCCAGGCAGAAGATTAAAAACAAATAAATATCATACCACTCTGCTCTCGCAAATTGATCAGGAGTTAATTCTGAGATTCCATAGCCTGTGAGAAAAGCATCCCCAGGCCAGCAGGTCCTGAAGCCAACCTCCATAAGCGAATCAGCCCAAAGGCATCTTTCAAAATCAATGATTCCCGTGACCTGATCCTCTTCAATGAATACGTTACCTGCCCAAATATCCCAGTGCACGAAGCTGGGTTCTGTCACCTGCTCAAAGATATCTCTGTCCCTGTCCAGCAAGGAAAGCAATTGCTCCCTGGGTACCGGAATAGGGATCGATTTTCTGTCCGCATCCTGATAGGTATCCAGTATCATGCTTTTAAATACGTCGAACCAGTTTTCTCCCTGTCTGTCCGCCTGACCGTAATAACCAAAGCGTCTGCCCTTGATCCAATTTAGCTTTTCCGTATATTCACCCATCTTACAGAACACTTTTTCCTTCTGCTCTTCCGTCAAGGACTCCATACAGGAGTTGAAACTCTTCCCCTTCAGCTTCTTCATAAAGAAATAATCAGAATCACAGATGGTATGGCTGTTGTCATAATACAAAATTTCGGCTACCGGAACATCCGTCTCCCTAGCCACCATTTTCATAGAATCCACTTCACTGAACATGATATTGATCTCATGGGTCATAATCGCCATGTCACCCCGGGGTGCTATCTTTAAGATTAGCTCCGTCCCGTCTGTTAGAGTAATACTATATGCAACATTAAAAAAGCCTTCCGTCAATTCTTCTGTTTTCTCGATACCCTGATCAGGAAATGCTTGATGAACCATCCTTACTATGGTCTCTTTATCCTTGTTGTTCTTTGTTATACTAACCGGCATGACGTTCTCCTTTATGTAATCCGACCTATCATTTATTTTGTCACTATTTTTATAAGCATACAATGGAGTAAATTATATACTATTTTGTCAATTCTTACCACTATAATTGAATAGCTCATTATCATGAAGCAGTAAGTCAACAAAAAAGCCGTCACAGACCTAAGTGAAACTTCACTCTTGTCATGTAACGGCTGTTTTCATTATTAAAGGTTTAGTCCATGGTGTAAGGCATCAGCGCGATATGTCGAGACATATCGTTCAATGTCTTAGTCCATTGTATAAGGCATCAGCGCGATATGTCGAGACATATCGTTCAATGTCCTAGTCCATTGTATACGGCATTAACGCGATATGTCTTGCGCGCTTAACAGCTACTGTCAATGCTCTCTGGTGCTTTGCGCAGTTGCCGGTGATTCTTCTGGGAAGAATCTTGCCTCTTTCAGACACGTATCTCTTTAACTTGTTTGTATCCTTATAATCGATACCTGTATGGTTCTTATCAGCGCAGAATACACAAACCTTCTTTCTTCTGCGGCCGAAGGTTTTTCTCTTCATAGGAGAATCGCCCTTATCATCTCTGCTTCTAT
>JAEZJW010000220.1 GCA_023415595.1 Bacillota bacterium | reverse complement strand
CCTAAGGATACGATCTTATGGGCAGGAATTTTCTGAAGGTCAGTTCCCTCATATAGCACCTCTCCGGTTTTCGCAGATATCAATCCCGTAACCGTGTGAAGAATCGTTGTCTTTCCGGCACCGTTGGCACCAATTAAGGCAATTACCTCACCCTCATTTACGTCAAAGGAGACATCTTTGATTGCCTGGATCACTCCGTAATAAACCTGTAAATTTCTCACTTCCAGCATAGCCATAGCTATTTCTCCTCGCTATTTAATCAATTATTTAAAAGAAATTCTCACTATTCACCAAGATATGCCTTGATGACCTCCGGATTATTAAGTACATCGCTGGGGAGTCCGTTTGCCAATTCCATACCAAAGTTCAGTACGAAGATCTTCTCGCAGATACCTGCAACCAGCTTCATGTCATGCTCTATTAATAGTATCGTTACATCGTATTTCTTCCGGATCAGAGTAATCGTCTCCATCAGCTCTTCCGTCTCGGAGGGATTCATTCCTGCTGCCGGTTCATCCAAGAGCAGCAGCTTCGGATTAGTTGCAAGAGCTCTTGCGATCTCCAGCTTTCTCTGCTTACCATAAGGTAAGTTGGCGGATAGAAGATGTGCCTCCTGATCTAATCCCAGGACCTTCAGGATCTCCATCGCCCGTTCATTCATCCTTCTTTCCGTGCGGAAGTAGGACGGTAAGCGAAGAATTCCTCCGGTAGTAGAATATTTGTACTCATTATGGAGTCCAATCTTTACGTTGTCCAGTACGGACATATTCTTAAACAAACGGATATTCTGGAAGGTTCTCGCAATACCCGCCTTGTTGATTTCAATGGTACTGAGTCCCGTGATATTCACATCATCCAGGAGAATTTGCCCGGCATCCGGCTTATAAACTCCTGTAAGGAGATTAAAGGCGGTTGTTTTTCCTGCACCGTTTGGTCCAATCAGACCATAGAGCTCACCCTTTTCTATCGTAATGTTGAAGGAGTCAACTGCACGAAGTCCTCCGAAGGAGATACCAAGGTTTTTCACTGTTAACATTGCCATAGCCTTAAGCCTCCTTCCTGCGATTCTTCATAAATACCTGCAGAATGCCTTTCAACGAATGGTTCTTACGCCATGCGATGCAGCGGGGATTCCAGTTGAAGATCATCATGATAATTAATACGATAGCATAAATCAGCATGCGGTAGTCCTGCAGGAAACGCAGATATTCGGGAAGCAGCGTCAGAACAATCGCCGCGATAATGGATCCCCTGAGGTTACCGATACCGCCAAGAACAACAAATACCAGGATCATGATGGACATATTATAGCCGAAATTCTTCGGTGTGGCTGACAAGCTTGATAGATTATGGGAATAGAGAACTCCGGCAATACCTGCCATAGCAGCTGACATGGAAAAGGCAAGTATCCTGAATTTCGTAATATTAATTCCGACAGATTCTGCTGCGATGCGGTTATCCCTGATTGCCATAATCGCACGACCCGAACGGGAATTTACGAGATTTGCTATAATCAGATAGATTATAATTAAGAGTATTAAGGCAATTGTGAAATTGGTATCCTTTGGTGTTCCGGTTATTCCCTTCGCCCCTCCGATAATCACTTCCCCGCCTTTTTCCAGCTTTAAATGTACTGTATCCTTCATGGAGAAGTGGAAGCCATTGCTGTCCATGCCAATATAGATTACATTAATTACATTTTTAATAATTTCGCCAAAAGCCAGAGTAACGATAGCCAGATAATCTCCGCGCAGGCGAAGTACTACAACGCCGATCAAAATTCCGAATATAGCTGCTGAAACGGCTCCAATCAGGATAGCGATTGTAAAACGAATGAAGCTGTTCTCAATTATATTAACAGTGACTTTTGAAAAGAAAGCTCCGGTAAAGGCTCCGATACACATGAATCCGGCATGTCCAAGGCTTAATTCACCCAGGATCCCTACTGTCAGATTTAAGGATACTGCCAGAATGGAATAATAGCAGAGGGGAACTAACAGCCCCTGCATCAGATTTGAGACAGCCCCATTTGCGATCATTACCTGAACTACTACAAACATAATAACTAACAGGCCCACCGTAATCAGATTGCTTCTGGTGGATTTATTCAATTGCTTCAATGCTTTTATATTCTTCATATTGACCTCGACCTTTATACTTTCTCATGGACCTTCTTGCCTAATATTCCTGTAGGCTTAATCAAATGTACCAGCACTAAAATCAGGAACACGATCGCATCTGCCAGCTGGGAGGAAATATAAGCACGACCCAGTATCTCAATGACTCCGAGAAGGATACCGCCGATCATAGCACCCGGTATGGAACCGATTCCACCGAATACGGCAGCGACGAAGGCTTTTATTCCCGGCATTGCTCCCGAAGTCGAGGTCAGACTCGGATAAGCCGAGAACATAAGCAGGCTGGCTATCGCAGCCAGTGCAGATCCGATTGCAAAGGTGATGGCAATCGTTTTATTCACATTTACACCCATCAGGACTGCCGCATCCTTATCTTCGGATACTGCCACCATGCCTCGTCCGGTTTTGGACTTCTTCACAAAGCTGGTCAGGGAAATCATGATGATGATGCAGATCGGAATCGTTACTAAGGTCTCACCGGAAATCGTCAGTCTGCCATCTGCCAGCTTTAGAGCAGATAATTTAATCACAGATGTAAAGGACTTCGTATTAGCACCAAATATCAGAAGCGCTACATTCTGAAGAAAATAGCTTACACCGATTGCTGTAATTAATACAGCTAAGGATGATGCCTTACGAAGAGGTTTATATGCAATGCGCTCTATTGAGATTCCCAATATCGTGCAAAATATAATCGAAGTTAATACGGCGATGACCGGACTCTGTCCCATCGTGCTCATGATCGTGAAGGTGACATATCCGCCGACCATGATGACATCGCCATGAGCGAAATTCAACATCTTCGCAATACCATATACCATGGTATATCCGAGTGCAATAATCGAATATACGCTTCCCAAGCTGATTCCATTAATCAAATAAGTAATAAAGCTCATAATTACCCCCGTCTGTATTCTGTTACATTACTACATTTCGAGCTATTGTTGTTATACCACGGGCAAGTGTACGCTGCCCGGCTACGCATCCATTGTATCATATCGTTTAGAAGGATACAACCATAATTCATGGCTTGTCATCAATTTCCAAAACATAAGAAACATACAGAGGGACAACATTCCTGTCCCTTCTGTATGCTTCAGGATTACTATTTATTCTATGGTTTTGAATATACTTTATTCAGCTGCTACGTATGCACCGTTTTTGATTACAACCGCTCTAGGTGCCTTGTTAACCTCACCGGTTGCTAACCAGGTCATGCCTGATCCGGTCATACCATCAACAGAAATCTGAGTCATAGCAGTCTTCATTGCAGTATTGATATCAGCTATACTAGCGTCAGGCTTAACACCTGCCTTTTCGATGGCTGCCTTAATAATATAAATAGCATCATATGCATCCGCTGCGAACTGATTCGGAGTATCGGTATATGCTGCTTTATAATCTGCAACGAATTTCTGAGTAGCTGCATCAGGTGCATCTGCTGCGAAAGGAGTCAGTAACATAACACCCTCAGCTAAAGAAACGTCAAAGTTCTCTACACCAAGGATACCATCAAGTCCATCACAGCCGAAGAATACCGGCTTATAATCCAGGGAAGCGGCCTGTGTCAGGATTAAGGTAGCCTCTGAGTAATAAATAGGAAGGAATACAAGCTCTGCACCTGCATCCTTAGCCTTCTGAATCTGAACGGAGAAGTCGGTGTTGCTGTCTGCGGTAAACGCTTCTGCTGCAACGATTTCAAAATTCTGGTTTGCTGCCTCTTCGGCAAATTTCTCATAAATACCTGAGGAATAAATATCGGAGCTGTCATAGATGACTGCCACTTTCTTTGCAATACCCTTGGTACCGATATATTGTGCAGATGCGATACCCTGATTAGGGTCCGTGAAGCACACCTGGAAGGCATTACCGAACTGCAGAATATCTGTTGAAGAACCGGAAGGTGTCAGCTGGAACATGTTATCCTTCACTGTCTCTGCTGCTACAGCAGTACAGGGCTTGGAGGTAACAGTACCCATAAGCATCTGCATACCCCAGTCCTTTAAGCTGTTATAAGCATTCACTGCCTTCTCGGCGTCATGCTCATCATCAGCAAAATTGAACTCAATCTGGGAACCGTTAATACCGCCGGCTAAGTTGATTTCCTTCACAGCCAGTTCAGCGCCGTTCTTAACACTCTGTCCATATACGGCAGCAGCTCCGGAGATCGGTCCGATTCCGCCGATAAAGAACTTACCTGCAGCAGCGGAAGTTCCGCTATCCTTCGTATCTTTGTTCTCACTTGTACCATTTGCCTTACCGGAATCCTTATTCTCCTCTTTGGTTCCGCAGGCAGCCAGACTGGCAACCAGCATAGCCAGTACTAAAATAAGCCCTAAAACTCTCTTTTTCATAAAAATATCCTCCTTACTGTTTCGGTGGATTGCTCCTCCCCGTTTAATTCATGACATCAAAGCTTAAACGCTTTAACGTATTAATCTGATGTCCTGTTAATGGTATAAATAAGACGTTCCTTATGGATGAACAGCGAATTTTCTGTTATACATTCTGAACGCCTTTATTCTGCATCTAT
>JAEZJW010000218.1 GCA_023415595.1 Bacillota bacterium | reverse complement strand
ATGCATGGGCACATATTATGAGAATCTTCAGACCGCACGTGATTATCTTAGAAGCAAGGGAATAGCAGATGCCGATGTGGATGCATGGTATCTGCTTGCCCATGTTCTGGGGATAAATCGGTCAGAGTTCTTCCTTCATAAGGAGGAGCAGCTGTCGGAGGATAAGGCAACCCGGTACCAAAGCTTGGTGGAACAACGGGCACACCATATACCTCTTCAGCATATTACTGGGACCCAGGAGTTTATGGGGCTGGAGTTTGAAGTAAATGAGCATGTCCTGATACCGAGACAGGATACCGAACTCCTCGTTGAGGAGGTGCGGAAGGAATGCTCAGGGAAGACTGTACTGGATCTGTGTACCGGTTCAGGCTGTATTATT
Organism: Bacillota bacterium; assembly: GCA_023415595.1. GTDB lineage: Bacteria > Bacillota > Clostridia > Lachnospirales > Lachnospiraceae > Mobilitalea. The sequence continues at coordinate 23,859 of JAEZJW010000218.1, read as the reverse complement.
ATCAGCCTTGCCAGGCTGGGAAATATAACAAGAGCAACAGCTGTGGATATTTCCGAGAAGGCACTTGAGACTGCCATCAGGAACGCCGGGAAACATGAGGTCCAAATAGAGTTTATTAAAAGTGATCTTTATGAGAAAGTCAGTGGCGTCTATGATATCATTGTTTCCAACCCTCCTTATATCAGTACGGAGGAGATCGGAGCTTTGATGCCTGAGGTCAGGGATCATGAGCCTTATATTGCTTTGGAAGGCGGAGTGGACGGACTTGACTTCTATCGCAGGATTATCGAGGGCTTAAGAAGTCATCTGGCGGAAAAGGGCAGGGTCTTCTTTGAGATTGGGTTTGACCAGGCAGAAGCAGTGAAGGTGCTTCTGGCTTCGGAAGGCTTTGAAGAGATACAGATAAAAAAGGATTTAAGCGGTCTTGACCGGCTAGTGAGTGCAAAGCTGCCATAGAAAGAATACTTGCAGTGCGGACTTCCGGAAGAGACCTTAGAGATTATGGAGGAATGAAATATGTTTGACCGTTTAGAGGATATCCTGGTCAGGTACAGGGAAATAGAAGAGGAAATGCTGAACCCAGGTATCTTAAATGATCAGAACCGTTACCGCAAGCTGATGAAGGAACGCTCCGATCTTTCAGAAGTAGCGGAAAAGTATATGGAATATAAGACGACCCAGAATAGTATGGAGGAGAGCCTTGCCATGCTGGATGAGGAGTCGGACGAAGAGATCCGTGAGCTTGCCAAAGAAGAGCTGAATGATTGTAAATCAAGAATTACAAAGATAGAAGAGGATCTGAAGGTACTGTTACTGCCTAAGGATCCGAACGATGAGAAGAATGTTATCGTGGAGATCAGAGGCGGTGCAGGTGGAGACGAAGCGGCGCTTTTCGCCGCAGAGCTATACCGTATGTATGTGATGTATGCTGAGCGTAATCGCTGGAAGATTGATATGATGAACCTGAATGAGAATGGAATCGGAGGATTCAAGGAAGTTATCTTCATGATTAACGGTAAGGGCGCTTATTCTAAATTGAAGTATGAGAGCGGCGTACATCGTGTACAGCGCGTACCTGTTACTGAATCCGGCGGAAGGATTCATACCTCCACAGCGACTGTGGCAATTATGCCGGAAGCAGAAGAGGTGGATGTTGAACTGGACATGAATGACTGTAAGTTCGATGTGTTCCGTTCCTCAGGTAACGGAGGACAGTGTGTCAATACAACGGACTCTGCTGTACGATTAACCCATATTCCGACCGGCATCGTAATCTCCTGCCAGGATGAGAAATCCCAGCTGAAGAATAAGGATAAAGCAATTAAGATCCTGCGTTCCAGATTATATGAGCTGGAGCTGGAGAAAGCGCAGAATGCCGAAGCTGAGGCCAGAAAAAGCCAGGTAGGAACGGGTGATCGTTCGGAGAAAATCAGAACCTATAATTTCCCTCAGGGCCGAGTAACGGACCATAGAATTAAATTAACCGTACACCAGCTGGATGAAGTGATGAACGGGGATCTCCAGGAGATTATCGACAGTTTGACCGCAGCCGATCAGGCTGCGAAGCTGGCAAACATGAATAATGCATATGTATAATGCATAACATCAAATCCCATATCGCAGTAAGCAAGGGGACACTTTATGAAACCAATTACTGTAATTAGCAGTTCAAGTAATCAACAGATCAAGTATATTTCCTTATTACTTAAAAAATCAAAAGCCAGGGAAGAGCAAGGGCTTTTTGTGATTGAAGGGCTTAGGATATTTGAGGAGGCAAGGCTCGAAGGGAGCCTTGCCAAGGCTTATTTTTCCGAAGGCTTCTATCATGAGAAGCTGTTATCTGACCCCGGCTTTTTTCATGGCTTCGAATATGAGGTTATCGCTGATAAGGTATTCCAGGAGGTCTCCGAAACAATGACACCCCAAGGGGTTCTGGGCTTGGTAAGAGGTGCGGGATACGCCCTGGAGGAGATGATTTCTAAGGAAAATCCCTGCCTGCTGCTACTGGAGGACATCCGGGATCCCGGTAATCTGGGCACCATGATAAGAACCGCAGAGGGAGCCGGTATGACGGGAGTTATTTTAAACAGTACCTGTGTGGATATCTATAATCCCAAGGTCATACGATCCACGATGGGATCGATCTTCAGGGTTCCGTTTTACAGGGCCGAGGATTTTAACGGCACCGTGAGAAAGCTGAAAGAACATGGAATTCAGGTTTTTGCGGCACATCTGTCCGGGGAATCCTATGATACGGAAGGAAGCTTCGTAACGAGTAGTGCAATTCTGATCGGAAATGAGGCGAATGGCTTATCGGAGGAAGCCTCTTCACTGGCAGACAGCCTAATCCGGATTCCCATGGAGGGGAAGGTGGAATCACTGAATGCTGCAGTAGCCGCTGCTATTTTAATGTATGAAGTCCAGAGACAACGAAGGAAAAATTCTGAAAGATGAGGCGCACAGACTGTTAAAATTGCTATTGTTGCTGGAAGCCTAGAAAACGGAAAGAAGGTTCTTATAGCTTACAGAAAAAGGCAAGTGGATTTGGGAGTCTTTCTGTATGCATAGGGGACAGAGGTGCGGGAGTTTGGCGATTGAAGTCTTTAATCGAAGTGAAATTAAATATCTGCTGACAGATGATGTATATCGGAAAATTCGGCCCATTCTTGAGGATTACATGGAAGTGGATGCCTATAGCAGGAATGGGGAGTTTTATACAATCTGTAATATTTATTATGATACGGACCGACATGATCTGATCCGTAAATCCATCGATAAACCGGCTTATAAGGAGAAGCTTAGACTGAGAAGCTATGGTGTGGTTCGGCCGGGGGATAAGGTCTATCTGGAGATCAAGAAGAAGTTCGATGGTAAGGTAAATAAGAGACGAACCTCAATGAGACTGGAGGAGGCTTACCGGTATATGCTAACGAGGGAGAAGCCTGCTCCTAAAAGCTATATGAGTCATCAGGTCTTCCGGGAGATCGATCAGCTGATGAATCGGTATCCCTTAAAACCGAAGCTTTATCTATCCTATGACAGGAATGCATATTTTGGGAAAGAGGATAACGGTTTCCGGGTAACCTTCGATACGAACATCCTGACCAGACGGGAGGATTTGGGACTTGATATCGGCATTTATGGCGAAAGCTTATTGCCGGAGGGCCTCTGGATCATGGAGGCAAAAGCAGAGAATGCTTTGCCGCTGTGGTTTGCAAGACTGTTAAGTACATATCGGATCTATCCTGCTTCCTTCTCGAAATACGGAAGTGAATATCAAAAAACCATACTACAGAAAGAACTACCTAAGATAGACCTCAATAATATTATCCTGAAGGAGGAAATGTACGATGTTTGATTCAATCTTTTCTAATCCGGCCATAGATGTTCCTATGGACTTAAGCAAAACTCTGCTCTGTATTCTGGTGGCATTATTATCAGGGCTTGTGATCAGTATCGTTTATTTACTGATCACCGCAAAGGACAGCCAGTCATCTAACCTGGCCCTGAGTCTTGTAATTCTGCCCGTAATTATTTCCGTGGTCATCCTCCTGATCGGCAGTAATATTGCCAGAGCCTTTTCCATGGCTGGTGTATTTGCACTGGTACGTTTTAGGAGTGTTCCCGGAGATTCCAAGGATATTTCCTTTGTATTCATGACTGTGGCAGCAGGTTTATCCTCCGGTACAGGATTTATCGCCTTTGGAGGAGCAGTTACTCTTCTTCTTTGTCTGACGTTATTCCTCCTTAGCAAGCTTGGCTTCGGTGTTGCGAAAAGCACTGAGAAAAGACTTAGGGTAACAATCCCGGAGGATATGAATTATCAGGGAGCATTTGATGATGTGTTTGAGAAATATACCAGTAAGTGCAAGCTTCAAAAGGTAAGAACCTCAAATCTTGGAACCCTATTCGAACTTACCTATCATATGAATATGAAGGATGAAAAATCAGAGAAGGAATTTATGGATGAACTCAGAAGCAGAAACGGGAACCTGAACATCATGATCTACACGAAGGAAAGTAATGAAATCCAGCTATAATTCAAAGCTAAGTCATACTTCTATGTTTTGTACTTAACAGATACAGGTCTCAGTAAGATCGCTTCTGATATTGTCGAATAATTCAGCCCTGAAAATATGCCGTGATGAAACCAGTCTCACGTTGACAGCATAAATTCAGGGCTGATCTTATATCCTAAATTAAAAGATAATTAGAAAAGGGGTTTCTCTATTGTATTCTACAGAGTATTCATATAAAATTAGATAAACAATAAGTATTAGGAAAGGGGGAATAAGATGACGAACTCGATTGCATGGCTTATTTTATTGGCAGTACTTCTTTTAATAGAAATCATTACCCTGGGCCTGACGACCATATGGTTTGCAGGTGGTGCATTGGTAGCATTTATCGTTTCCCTGTTTTATGATAATCTGCTTGTGGAGATCATCCTTTTCCTGGTTATCTCCGTGCTGTTATTATATTTCACCAGACCTTATGTTATAAAATATTTTAATCCGAAGAGGGTTAAGACGAATTATGAGGGCTTGGTCGGTAAGGAAGCGCTGGTTACGATAACCATTGATAATATCCACGCACAGGGTCAGGTAATTGTAGATGGTCAGGAATGGACAGCCAGATCTTCGGACAGCAGTATCATTGAGGCTGGAATACGGGTAATCGTTCAGGATATATCCGGTGTAAAATTAATTGTGAAGAAAAAGGAGGAGTAGAAAATGGTTTTTCAGATTGTTGCAATATCGGTTGCGGTAATTGTTTTATTAATTCTGGCTTCCTGTGTTAAGATTGTTCCCCAGGCACATGCCTATGTTATTGAGAGGTTAGGGGGCTATCAGACCACCTGGGATGTCGGTATTCATGTCAAAGCGCCTTTAATTGATAAGGTCGCCAGAAGAGTTCTGCTAAAGGAACAGGTTGTTGATTTTCCGCCTCAGCCTGTAATAACTAAGGATAACGTTACAATGAAAATCGATACTGTGGTATTTTTCCAGATTACCGATCCGAAGCTTTTTGCCTATGGTGTTGAAAGCCCGATGTTAGCAATCGAAAATCTGACTGCAACCACCTTAAGAAATATTATCGGCGACCTGGAGCTCGATGAGACCTTAACCTCCAGAGAGATCATCAATACCAAGATGAGGGTCACATTGGATGTGGCAACAGATCCTTGGGGAATTAAGGTAACCCGTGTGGAACTGAAGAACATCATTCCTCCGGCAGCGATTCAGGATGCGATGGAGAAGCAGATGAAGGCTGAGCGTGAAAGAAGAGAATCCATCCTGATCGCGGAAGGTCAGAAACGCTCCGCAGTTCTTGTGGCTGAAGGTAAGAAGGAATCGGCAGTCCTGGAAGCAGAAGGTGAGAAGCTGTCCGCGATTTTACGAGCAGAAGCAAAGAAGGAAGCTACCATCCGGGAAGCAGAAGGTCAGGCAGAAGCAATTCTTCAGATTCAGAAGGCTAACGCTGACGGTATCCGTTTCCTGAACGAAGCTGCACCACAGAGCGCCGTTATTCAGCTGAAGAGTCTGGAGGCATTTGCGAAGGCGGCAGACGGTAAGGCGACGAAGATTATTATTCCTTCCGAGATACAGGGTCTTGCCGGTCTGGCAAAGTCCTTTACAGAGGTAAGTAAGGACGAATAATTTCTTATAATAAGAAAAGGGATGTTGCAGGCATGGAAATGATAGAGTTCCGATGTCCTGCAGCATCTTTATTCATGACAAGCAAACCGGTTTGCTGGTTTATCTTCCTTTATAGGGAAAATCTATAATAAATTGTGCAAAATTAAGAAAAAATTAAGTATTTTACCGCTTGATTATAATCTGACATTGAGCTATTATACTGTTAGCCTTAGATTAAATTAACTGATAGCTTGTTTTTTAGGTTTCTTCGGGGGAATTATGAAAAAGATTAAAGAGTTTTTGTCATCACCGTATTTTATCGGCGTATTATTTGCTGCGAAGATGGCAGTATATTATACCCTAATTGAGGTTAACCGTATGGAGGTCATCATGATCCTGATGAGCCTTGCAGTATGGGGTATTATGTTTGTGGCATTATGTAAGTGCGGATTGAAGAGAAAGCGGGGAATATTCCTCGTGGTATATGCACTCCTCAGCTTACTGATGTTTGCAGATACGATGTATTATAATTATTATAACCAGACGGTATCCATTCGTCAGCTGTGGCAGGCCAAAGCTGTTACCGCGGTACCCCAGAGCTTTCTGGCTACCTTGATTCCGGCCAGCTTTCTGCTGTTTGTGGATATCCCCTTTGTGTACCATAATTTTAAGAAGTATACGGATAAACTGAGCCAGATCAAATGGCCTTTTCGCGGTAAGATTAAATATGCGGTTTATATTCTGACAGCGGTGATTATTACAATGGTGATCAACCCGTTTCATTCCGCGGCAATAGCCCGTGTGAATACGATGGAATTCTTCACAAGCCACGTGAACGATATCTGTGAAACACTTGTGGATAAAGTTGCACCGGAATCGATGGAAGAGGAAGAGATTCTTGAGGTTCTCGAGGATGTGGTGCCGGAGGCGGAGGGACCCAAATTTAACAGCATCGGCAAAGGTAAGAATCTGATTGTCATACAGATGGAAGCGATGCAGGACTTCGTCATCGGTAAGGAATATAACGGACAGCAAATAACACCGAATCTGAATAAATTAATCGCAAGTGACTCCATTTATTATGACCAGTATTACTCTAACATCGGTAAGGGAAACACGGCAGATGCTGAGTTTTCTACATTAAACAGTCTGTATCCGATTATTGATGGTGAGAGCTACCGGCTCTTTGAAGAAAATACTTATAACGGATTACCCTGGATGATGCGTGACCAAGGGTACAAAGCCTTTGCGGTACATGGTTATGAGGGTTCCTTCTGGAACAGGGAGAGTGCATATCCTGAGCAGGGCTTTGAAGACTATATCAGTATGGAAGACCTAAATCAGGATGAAATGATTGGATTAGGAGTTTCGGACAAATCCATGTTCAAACAGCTGGTTCCCATCTTAAAGAGCCAGACGCAGCCCTATTTCTCGTTTGTGATTACGCTGACGAATCATCATCCGTTTATCCTGGAGGAGCAATACCGTACCCTGGAGCTGCTGGAAGAAGATAAAGAAACTAAATTCGGAGATTATCTCGAAACAGTTCATTATACCGATGAAGCAATCGGACAATTTATCGAGGATTTAAAGGCGGAAGGTCTGTATGAGAATACGGTAATTGCACTGTACGGTGATCACCACGGCATGAACTGCGGTATGGAGGACGTCTACGAGGATGTTAGCGGGTTCATCGGCCGTTCCTATGACTATGATGAGATGTTGAATGTTCCTATGATTATTCATGTACCCGGAAGCGGAGTTCATCAGACGATCAGCACCACCGGAGGACAGGTTGACTTCCTGCCTACCATTGCTAATATCATGGGATTACTTATGGATGATAGCAACACGTTCATTCTGGGTCAGGATCTTACGAATGCGAAAGAAGGCTTTGTTGCCTTTACTTCTTACTTGTTTGAGGGCTCCTTTGCTACGAATGAGATTGTATTTGAGATATCGAGAGAAGAAATCTTTGAGGGCAGCAGAGCATGGAAGATCGGAACAAATGAGACTGTGGATGCATCCCTCTATAAGGAACAATATGACAAGGCCCTTCTCTTAAAGCAGACCTCTAAGGAGATTCTGGAGCAAAACCTGATCTCCGGATATGTAACTCATGAAGGAAATACCGGAAGTTTTCCTGAGGAAAACGTTACCGAGTAAGTAACCTCCAGCTAAAATTGAATAAATAATATATGTAGCTGCTCAAAACCCAGGCTTTATTACAACGGTTTTGGGCAGTTTTCATTATCTTCCTGTTTCTGCTTGACAATGACCTGAAATTGTAATAATGTATAAATACACATTAGTAAGTATAAATATAAATAATTTATACAAATTAGGGTATTCAATAGGAGTGTTAAGAAAGAGGTGGAGAGTATGACACTGAAAGGAAGAAGTTTTTTAACCTTAAAGGATTTTACTTCGGAGGAAATCGAGTATTTATTAGAGCTGGCAGCTAAATTAAAGGCAGATAAAAAGAAGGGCATCACAGGAAATAGCCTGAAGGGCAAGAATATTGCACTGATCTTTGAGAAACCGTCCACCAGGACCAGGTGTGCATTTACCATTGGCTGTATCGATGAAGGTGGACATCCGGAGTACCTGAGTAAGGATGATATACAGCTTGGGCATAAAGAAAGCGTAGAGGATACAGCAAGAGTTCTGGGAAGAATGTTTGATGGAATTGAGTTTCGAGGTTACAAGCAGGATACTGTGGAGAAGCTTGCAAAGTACAGCGGTGTACCGGTATGGAACGGTCTCACGGATACTTACCATCCAACACAGATTCTTGCTGACTTCTTGACTTTAAAGGAGCAGTTTGGTAAGCTTAAAGGGTTGAAGCTCGTCTATGTCGGAGATGGACGCAATAATATGGCGAATAGCCTGATGATAGGTTCTGCAAAGATGGGGATTCATATTACCATCCTGGCACCGAAAGACTTATGGCCGAAGCAGGAACTGGTAAGCCTCTGCGAGGGATATGCACAGTACTCGGGAAGTGTTATCACAATTTCTGATGATACCGATGCGATGGAGGGTGCAGATGCTGTCTATACGGATGTATGGTGCTCTATGGGTGAAGAGGATCTGGCTGCTGAGAGAGTGAAGCTCTTAAAGCCTTACCAGGTGAATGATGCATTACTTATAAAGACCGGTAAGCAATCAACGATTCTTCTGCATTGCCTTCCGGCAGTGAAAGGGAATGAAGTAACTGAAGAGGTCTTTGAGCGCTTTGCGGATATTATTTTCGACGAAGCTGAAAACCGGATGCATACCATAAAGGCTGTTATGGTAGCAACCTTAGGAAATATAGAATGAATAAGTAAACCGGGAGCGATTTCATGCGAAAGCTGTTTCAACGCTTAAAAGAACTTCATCTGTCCTACGACCGGATAGGCGCTTATCTGGGTATCCTTCTGGTTGTCCTTCTTGTCTTGAACTTTTTGTATCCGAATCGGGCATTTCTGCTGATTGCAGCGTTTACGGCAGGAGGCCTGATTAATGTATTTAGCGGGCTGAAGTTTGTAAAGGACAAGAATAAACAGAATCTAGGGATATCTTATATATTCTTCGGAATACTTATCATACTGATCGGTTTCCTGACCATCCGGTATTTTATGACGGAATAGCTTCTGTTTTATAAAATAAGATTAAGGAGTCATGTCATGTATCAGGATAGGGTAGTATTATGTGCCAGCAGTGCTTATGAGAAGAAGTTCTTCCTGAATGAGGATTTCCAGGCATTGCCGGAACAGATTAAACAGGAACTAAAGATAATGTGTGTGCTGTTTACCGAGGATGTGGGCGGAGTGCTTTCCCTGGAGTTCGACGAGGAGGGTACTTTAGTGTTCAAGGTCGATGCCGAGGAAGCGGATTATCTATTTGATGATATCGGCAGTGCCTTAAAAGTCAAGGAAATGCAGAGAACGAAGGCAGAACTTTTAGAATCTCTGGAAATCTATTTTAAGGTCTTTTTTCTGGGCGAAGATGCTGCAGATTTATTATAGAGGGAAAGTGAGGCCGACTTTATGTTGTTAGTAATAGATGTTGGAAATACGAATATAACCTTAGGTGTATTTGAAGACAATGAGCTTAAGGCAAGCTTCCGGATGACGACTCAGGTGGCAAGGACCTCTGATGAATACGGACTTCTGCTTTGTGACATGCTAAGATCAAAGAATATAGGGATCGAGGAGATCGATTCTGTCATTGTTGCTTCTGTTGTACCGAAGCTGATGTGGTCACTGACCTCGGGTATTATAAAATATATCAATCAGACCCCGTTAATCGTCGGAGCGGGAACGAAGACAGGAATTAAGATTGCGGCTGCCAATCCGAGGGAAATCGGAGCGGACAGAATCGTGGATGCAGTAGCAGCTTACGAGATCTTCGGTGGTCCTGTTCTGGTCATTGATTTCGGGACAGCGATTACTTATGATCTGATTACAGCCGATGGATCCTTCATCGCAGGAGTTACCAGCCCGGGTCTTAGGATTGCGGCTAATGCACTGTGGACAGGGACAGCCAAGCTGCCTGAAATCGAGATAGCGATGCCGGATACGATTCTTGCGAAGGAAACGGTAACAAGCATGCAGGCCGGACTGGTCTTCGGGTGTATCGGGCAGACAGAATATATTGTTAAGAGGATGCTTGAGGAGTCCGGAGTTAAAAATTGTAAGGTTGTAGCAACCGGAGGTCTCGGTAAGATTATCGCAGATGCAACGGATATCATCGAGTTTTATGACCCTAATCTGACGTTGAAGGGCTTAAAGATCATCAGTGATAAGAATAAGGGGAACAGATAGTTATGTGTTTTAAAATAGGTAATGTTGAGATAAAAGGAAAGCTTTTTTTAGGACCGATGGCAGGAGTAACCGACCTGCCATTTCGTTTATTATGTAAGGAAAAGGGAGCTGATCTGGTCTATACGGAGATGATCAGTGCAAAAGGAATCCTATATAATAATAAAAATACGGAGAGTTTGCTTCAGATTGCAGAAGAGGAGCGGCCTGCCGCACTGCAGCTGTTTGGCTCCGATCCGGATATCCTTGCGGACATGGCAAAGAGGATTGAGGACAGGAATTTTGATATCCTGGATATTAATATGGGGTGTCCGGTTCCGAAGGTAGTGAATTGCGGGGAAGGCTCTGCCCTGATGAAGGACCCTGAGCTGATCGGGAGAATTGTAAGGAGAGTATCAGAGGCCATCCGTAAGCCGGTTACTGTTAAAATACGAAAGGGCTTCTGCGAGGATAATATTAACGCAGCAGAGGTGGCAAAGATTGCAGAGGAGAATGGAGCAGCTGCCATCGCCGTGCATGCCAGGACCAGAGAACAGTTCTATAGCGGAAAAGCGGATTGGGAAATCATCCGAAGGGTAAAGGAGTCAGTTGCTGTACCGGTCATAGGCAGCGGTGATGTTCAGACCCCGGAGGATGCAAAAAGAATGCTGGAGCTTACAGGCTGTGATGCAGTCATGATCGCCAGAGGTGTCAGAGGGAATCCCTGGCTGTTCGAACAGATCAAGGAATACCTGGCAACCGGTACTCATCTGCCGAAGACGGAGTTTGATGAGGTGCAGGACATGATGCTGCGTCATGCGAAGCTGGCCATTGAATATAAGGGAGAGTTTACCGGTATGCGGGAGATGCGGAAGCATGTGGCTTGGTATACCACCGGTTATCCCGGTTCCTCAAAACTCAGGAATCAGGTTAATGCCATAGAATCCTACTCAGATCTGGTACAGCTGTTAAAGGATTATCGGGAGCATATAGAAAAATAACCAAACAAAACGATGAAAAGCAAATATTATTATCGATATGTCACAAATCTATGTTTTTGTATAAAAAAGGATTGATTTTTTTTTGAGATGTTGTATAGTATACTTACTATAAAGACAAATGTATGTCATACAAGAACATCGGTGGAGGAATGAATAGATGGAGAAGTTACGAGTAGGTATCCTCGGGGGTACCGGAATGGTGGGGCAACGTTTTGTATCACTATTAGAGGATCATCCTTGGTTTGAGGTAGTTACTATAGCAGCCAGTCCCAGAAGTGCGGGCAAAACTTATGAAGAGGCCGTCGGAGGACGTTGGAAGATGACGACACCGATGCCTGAGAAGATAAAGAAGCTGATTGTAAAGGACGTGAATGATGTTGCCGAAGTGGCAGACAGCGTTGATTTCGTTTTCAGTGCAGTAGATATGACGAAAGATGAGATTAAGGCAATCGAAGAAGCTTATGCTAAGACAGGAACTCCCGTCGTTTCCAACAATAGTGCCCACAGATGGACTCCGGATGTTCCGATGGTTGTACCGGAACTGAATCCGGAGCATCTGGAGGTAATCGAGGCACAGAGGAAACGTCTCGGTACGGACAGAGGCTTTATCGTTGTTAAGCCGAACTGCTCCATCCAGAGCTATACGCCTGCCCTTCATGCACTGAAGGAATTTGGCCCCAAGGTGGTAGTGGCTACTACGTATCAGGCAATTTCCGGTGCCGGTAAGAATTTCGCTGACTGGCCGGAAATGGTAGATAATGTGATTCCTTACATCGGAGGCGAAGAGGAGAAGAGCGAGCAGGAGCCTTTAAGAATCTGGGGTAAGGTTGAGAACGGTCAGATCGTGAAGGCTGAAGGACCCGTCATCACCACACAGTGCATCCGTGTTCCTGTTACCGACGGACATACAGCAGCTGTTTTTGTGAGCTTTGAGAAAAAGCCCACGAAGGAACAGATGATTAAAGCTTGGAATGAATTTAAGGGTATTCCCCAGGAGCTTGATTTACCCAGTGCTCCGAAGCAGTTCATCAAATATTTTGAAGAAGATAACCGTCCGCAGGCGAAGCTGGATCGAGATTATGAGGATGGTATGGGTGTAACCTTAGGAAGGCTCCGTGAGGATAAGGTCTTCGACTACAGATTCGTAGGACTTTCCCACAATACCGTAAGAGGTGCTGCGGGCGGCGGTGTTCTGACAGCAGAGCTGCTAAAAGCGAAGGGCTACATTACTAAGAAATAAAGAAAACGGAACATGTACCAGGTCAGTACACCCGGAACTAACTCCAGGTTATCTGATTACGGAAATATAGGCATAAAAAAACGGGATATATTTAATTACAGGTAATATATATACCGAATAAGCTTAAGCCCTTTAGAATAATGGTATTAAGTTTTGGTATATATACTAAATCTCATACCAAAACTTTATAGTTTATGTGCTGATACTCTATATATTGTTTATTGCAACCGCTCCTTAGTTGGTACTGATACAAAACACACCGCTCTCACAAGCGGTGTGTTTTTATAATGACTTTATACATCGTTTAAAATATAGATACAACTACTGCTCCTACACAGAGCTTATAAAATATACTTGACACTAAAGTCCACCCTTAAAATAATAGATTTACTCTACAAGGAATGGAAATTTCTTCCGCTAAAATGTCCTATTATCTATTTAGTCATTTACTACTACCTACTAACATCTTTAAAGGTTTCTCAGACAAAATCTCCTTTACAAACCCTTCTAGCATTTCATAAATTAAGGTTTCAGCATATCTGTATTTAGCGTCTTCCTCAATATTTACAATAATATTTGCTAATCTCCTAGCTAGGAATATAGTTACTTGATTTGAGTCATTGCCTAATATTGAGCCATCAGATGGATAAATGTAAAAGGTGTCGTGAAAATACTTCTCAAAGTAATAATTCATATTATCAGATAGACCTCTAAAAGCTTTTGCTTCTAGAAATGACAGCTTTGCATTATCAATTAATGAGTTAATAAATGGTGTACGGAAGTCGCTACCATACGATTTTGATGCCATCTTGTCCACTATATGAATTTGATAAATAACAAGCTCTAAATAAATATTTACATATTGCTCAAGGTTTAATTCATCCCCAATAATCATAGAAATTGCCTTTACTCTATTAGTTCCATAGGCAGCTTCTACACATATTGAATTAGAAAATTCCATACCCATCTTTTGTGCAGAGGGCCTGCTGTTAAATATCCCCATGTTATTTCTCCTTTTAAGTTATGATGATAAACTTGACTATTTCAACAACAACGCCAGATGCATACACTATTCTGACAAAATTATACCTATTCCAAATCCCCAGAGTGTGCCTCGATGCTGTTGTCACATTAGAGGGAATGGTAGAAGTCAACATGTTAGCTAATGGATTATTACTTACTTCCGTATGTAAATATTAGATATTAATATTTCTAAGGTCTTTTTGCACTTTATATTCAAATCGTAATTTATTAAGTTCTTTAATATTTGGTTCTTTATCAAAATAGACCTTATGAAGTACATATAGTGGTGCATATATGAAATCATCTTCTATTTTTGTAGCCCATGCCATTGCTAATAAATTTATTTTTGATTGAAAAATTTCATTTTTTTCATTATTTCTAAATGAACTTAATACATCATTATAACTTTTTTCTATCCAATTACTCCCCCATTCATCAAGGAGTGTTCCGTTATTCAATTTAATGTAGTTATCTAAGTATATAGCTATTATCTTCTGTCGCATATACATTTTGACTTTTGTCTTCAGTAACATAAATATCACCTCTTATAAAATTTTTCTATTATTTCAACTATCGTTACCGTAATTTCTTGTGTTCTCGCTCTTAACGCTTATAGTATTCACTATTGCCTCCTATTGAGAACTATGGATATGGTAATATTATACATCAAATATTCACTTAATTTCAACAACTAACAGTGCTTCTAATTGAATGTTGTTTTTCTGCTTCTATGTGGACAGTAAAGCAAAGCAATAGCAGCCAAAGAAGGCGCAAGCACTTTCTTTGGCTGAATCCATGGTTATTTTATAGAATGGGATGACAGTATTTTTCTTATTGCGGTAGCATATCCAGCTTTATAGAGCTGCATACCTTTATTTTTAACTCTCCCTTGAACATCTACTGTCCATCCTTGATGTGAAATAAAATCATCTGAGATTGCATGTTCAAGGGCGGATAGTTCAGTAGGTAGTAAGCTTTCTGATTGAGGGAGTAGTTCTACACTCGATGTTTGAAGAACTGAATTATTCTGTTGTGACCTCATATCAATGATCAAGGTTGTTTGGTGCTTAAGTAATGCATTTTCACTTTTTAGTTTTTTGTTTTCTGCCAGCATTACACCAACTAGAGCTCTAATCGTGGGGTCACTAATACCTGCCAAAATTGTATCGGCAGTAGTTGATTGCTGATTAGTTTTCTGCTTAATAGAATACCCTTCACTGTAATCAGCCCATGCCTTTAAAAGGGCACGATAATCTGAACCTGCTTTGTTCCTAATCGTTTGCTCTGACGGTCCGTCATGTTCTGCTGATATCCTTGCTATTGTAGCAACTGAAAAATCTTTACTACCGCGCTCATACTGTTCTCTGCATATACTGTGAAGCTTCTCAAGTGAATGCTTTTTACGGGTGGAAACATTCCCTATAAGATTAATTATTAATTCGTCAGGGTTTATATTTGTCATAATTACCTCCTTGTCTATACAATACAAAAGCGATACAATAATAATACAAAAAATACAAATACGATACAAAAGGAGCGCCGAGAATGAATAAATATGATTATATCAAGCACCCAACAAGCGTTAAGATTCTAATTCAGGAGCTGAAAAAAATCTGTGATGATTATATTGCAAGAAATACCTCTGAAGATGTTTTGCGATACTATGTTCAATACTGGGCTACTGATTCAGGGAGCTTATTATTTAATGGCAATGAAGGATTCAATCCGACTGTGCAGCAGCGTATAGGTTCAAAACGGCTCAAATTGGTCAACCAAATGTTAGATGGTATGCAACATACCGTTTAGCCATTCAGAGCGTGCAAAAGGCTCGTTATCAGTTTTTGGCGGTTGTAATAAGTTGCTGGGGGCGTGTCCAGTTATTATTTGTTAAAAGACTTACACTTTCCCCGGCCAACTCAAGAGCATCGTCGAAATCTCTTTCTAATCCGATTTCGGCAAGTTTCTTTCTACCTTCCAGATAAGGAACAGCATCCTTAAGACTACCTGCACGATTAATCAATAATCGCATCCATGCATTTCCTGCAATCAACTGTTCTTCTGGTGTAAGTGTGAACAATACAGGTTTTTGTTTATTCATAGCAAGGGTCAGGTCAATGATTTGACTCCTTTGAAGCACAGCCTTGCTTGCGTCGGTCTCGGGAAATATCTCCGCACCGTTACAAAGAGTTTGCAACTGGTAAACCTTATTAGGTTCATCGGATAATGCGAACTGTATGTCGTCCATTTGACCTACAGCAACAAGCTGAATTTCATTATCCTTGGGCGGTTTTTTAGTTACTGCAACACATCGGTCAATGAGCCTTAGAGTGGCATTATAATCATTTGCTAACTTATCATTCTTCTGAATCTCTTGTTGATGAAACTTCTCAAGTTTTGACAACTTTTCGTTTTCTTGGAATATGCACCCATTCTGTTCCTTTTCAAACCTCATGTTTTCAAGCTGTTCGATATCTCTTTCGAATCGCATCAAACGTTCTGCCGTCTCTGTGATATTGTAACCAATGACATTAAAGTGATGGACCAATCCCGGTAGAAAAGCAGGTCCTGTTATGAACCAACGACACCGAACACAGTTTTGTTCGGGATAGCCTGGTACTGGCTGTATAGTTTGTCTTCCTGTATCATCATTGGTCTGAATATATCCCGTATCACAACCTAAACACGCTTTGGGACAAATACCCTTATCATCTTTGATGAAACTTGCCCCGGATTGTTGAGCACTTAATACAGCCTGTATAGAGGAGGGGTCATTACTGGCACTGTACGCTTCCAATTGCTTGTAGGTTGCATCCTTTAGCCAGCGTGCATATGAATCCTGTTCCTTTTCAACTAACTTTTTTTCTGCCTCATTCATTTTCTCTGATACATATGTAATTCCTGCTTTTGTATAGTAAAGTGTCATGACTAGACGGGCATGACCAGCAATACACTTACTTAGAATAGGCATAGGAACGCCACCTTCAAGGGCGTAGGCTGTTATCAAGGAAACTCTTAGTGAATGGAGTGGATATAAAGTAGTTTGCTTATTTTTGACGAATTTCAGTTGAACTGCATCATCCGTATCGTTAGATGCTTGCAATTCTTTTTCTAATTCACTTAAAAGCTTGTGCCATAAAGGTTCTAAGCCCAATTGTCTGATAGGCTTTGATTTATCTTCCTTCAACTCATAATTCGGGTCTCGAAAAAGGAATGTAGACATACCCATTTGTCGTAAAATATTTATATCTTTAATACCACCGAGGTGATTCTTTTCTAACTCAGTCCAAGGGGTTGGACTGTCAATGGGGTTGTATTTCTCTTGCCAATCACGAAGTTTTGACAACCAATACAGTGCTTCCTCGTACTGCCATGGAACCTCATATCCTTTAGCATATTCTTCTTTATCAATATCAGCAGTTTTGTTCGTATTGATATAAAATCCTGTCATTTCAAGCTTTGTTACAGGGTCAAAGAACTTACGGAAGACTCCACGTCTTACTGGGTGCTTTTCTGTACCTTCTTTGATGGAACCAGTATTTACTGTCCAATGACCAGCCTCCTGCCGCAGAGGTTGTATATATCTATATGTGTCGGCTTCTCCGCTGTCGAGCATTCTGACCTGATAAGTCCTGAGAGGTAATAATAACTTGGTGTATAAAGCTACTGTTCGAACAGGCGACCACAACTCATAGATAATTTCAGGGAGTCCCTTAATATTTTGTTCGTACTTTGTTGTTGTTCTTTCACGCCAAACACAATCTGGATCGTTTTCATTAATAAGTGATAAATTCACAATAAACCAATCTCCGCCACCATTATATACTTCGTCAAATGCTTTTATAGCCCAAGATAAGTCCTCAAAATGATGTGCTTCAGCAGGAACCAACATTCTGCGTAGTTGCATAATATATCGGTATGGGAGAGTGTTCTTATCTGATTCTGTTAAACCACTACTCCGAGGTCTATCGGGAATATCTGCTGAAATTGGATTATGATATTCTATCGGTACAATCTTGTTCCCCATGTCATCTTCAACTGAAAAGTAGTTTTCAAGAACCCAATTCAAGAAGCTTTCCACATGTCTCATATCCTCGCACACATGTCTCATTGATTTCCTATGACTATAGCATGAATTGTAAAAAGAGATTGCAGAATAACTTCTACTTAAGAATTCAGAAGGAACTTTTAATAAGTTCTGTTTATGTATATAGTCATTTAAAAACTTGCCAATAGCTTCCATGGCTTTACCTTTTGCTCTCAAGATAGTAACCAACCATTCTTCGGCTAGTGAACGCCATTGTTCGAGTTCTGGATCTATTTCTGTAACCCAGCTAAATGTAATATCTTTGGTTTGCCCTATTTTTTTTATGCCTTTGCTCCCCATTTATTTTTTTCTCCTTTGAATCCATGCTTTCTGTAATTTTCTTTCTTGATTTAGCCACGCATCCATATCCACCTTCATAGGTGGTTTCGTTCCGTTGTCTAAAACCTCGCTTGCTATAGCGAGTTCTCTTGTCACTCTATCTATCGTTGGTTCCGTATAAACATCCTGCGACTCGTCAGACTTGTGGTGCATACCTGCTTGAATAACTTTGCGATCTAGCTTGGCAATACTACCACGTTGCCCATATGCATGCCTATGTCCGTGCTCAGTAGTGCCGTGCATCTTGCCAACTGCAAGACCGATTTTTTCTACTGCTTTGGCGTGAGACTCCCTAAATGATTGCATGCTGTACATGTCGCCTTTATACTTACCCTTAAAGGACACAAACAAAAACGGGTGCGTATCAGGTATCTTTTCATGTATTCTTTGAGCCATGTACATCTTCCAAACTTGCATGAATAGGTATCCCCATTGTCTTGGAAACCAATGAACCTGCATATAGTTTTGTTGTACATCAGTCATCTTTGGATTTTTCCATCCAGCATACCGTCTTTTGTCTGCATATTTGTTTCTAGGTAGCATGTGATATTTTATACCTAAATAAGCCTCTCGGTTTGTTATATAACGCCCATTTGACGGGTTCTTGAAATCTTTAGGTGCAACACCATCAATCGGGTGATAAATTCGTACAAGAGCGAGTTCTGGGTCATAAGGGTCTGGCATTACATCGTGAACCCAGATGTGATATGCCTCGCTATGACGTATGCCACCACCATGCATCAAAATAGTTATGGCAATATCTCGCCAATTATAGCTTTCAAGAAAACTCAAGTCATTCTTCTTGTTGGTTATTTTAAACCCTTCCCAAAGCAGTTCGTTTATCTTATCTTCGGAGAATGCTTTCACTTCACCTTTATATCCCGAAGGGGTTCTTCGTAGCATGACATTTCGGGCATTTTTTGCGGTCTCTGACATCTTCAAAGAACTATCCAAATGTCCTAAGAATGATTTAATGCTCTTATTGTTTAGAGCCATCCAGTTTAATCTTTCTTCATAACTGGTAGCCTCTCTCCATGGATTAAGTGGCTTTGAACCATAGTTATTTACCATCCAGTCAGAGAATTGGCTTAATACATAGAGGAGAGTAGATGCCGTATCGGTTCTTTTTGGCAACCAATACAGACCGCTTGAGTCATATCCTTCTTCATTAATTGTGCCTGAATGGATGGACTCTGCAAAGGACTCAAAGAAGTCTTTGGGGGATGAAAAGTAGCTTTGATTTGCGTCCATGTAATCAAGCATCAATTCAACTGCCTGTATAAGTTTGTCGTGCCATGACCTACTCATTACATGATTTTTTAGCTGATACTCATGCAGTGGATGCAAGAGACTGGTTTCTCCATTGTGCTCAATAAGGATGGAGTATTGTTCGATGCCTCTACCAGTGTTGTCTCTGAATGTTTTCGTTAATACCTTTACGTGTTTCATTATTCGCCCTCTATTTATAGTATTAATAGAAAATATAGGTATATAGTATATACTCTACCTATAATAATTAAGTGAGTCAATAAAAAAATACAGTCTTTAATTAATATAAAGACTGTATTAGTAGTTAAATTATAAAGTTTTGGTATAGTTTTTTACCTGTAATAACTTCGGCCCGTTTTTTATTCTTTTAATAATAATCTAGCGGAACAGATATCGTATGAATTCTACAGAGTTCTCGGTCCGCCTAGCGTTCCCGATCACACCCAGGATATAAGGATTATCTGCAGATATTCTCTCATTGTCCTTAAATAAAGCTGCCTGGTCCAAATAAAGGCCATATACCTTCTCCTCAGGATTATCCTCCTGTGTTCCGATATAAAAGTACTCTGACAGTTTACTGTATAAATCAGTCGGAAGCAGGTCCGAGAGGGAATACATATATCCGTAATAAGAATAGGACTCGAATTCTGATTTCGGCGCTATAATAATGTCCACATCCTGAGCAGCTACATAGGTAACCAGAACCTGTCTCATATTCGTCGCATAATCACTGTCTGTATTGAAATAAAACTGAGGATTAAGATGAACCTCCTCCCGTTTCGGATCGATCTGCAGATATTCGGCAAACCTTGCCTGATAATCCTCCAGGACTTCAGGTTCTACAGGGTTGTCGACAATAGCAACATAAAGCTTGGTTTCTATATCAGGTGTGACAATTTCATAGACAGCATAGGCAATCACTGCAATAGCTAATATAGTGAACAGGGCATGCAGCTTGTAGTACTCCCAAAGATACGATAACTTCTCTTTAAAAGTCATATCCCTGAGTTTATCTTTCTCAGTCTGTTTTGTTCTCTGCTGGTAAATCTCCGCACTATCGTTAAGTCTGGTTTGTTTTGGCATAGTTCCTCCATAAACGCGCTTTCAGCATATTGTACTGTAACAAAAATTACCGGTCCTTCCGGTCACTATTCATAGTTTATCACAATGGATACGATAAAAAAAGAAAATTCTTATAAAATAAAAATAAAGAAAATGGGAGGGCGCCCATTTTGGTCTATGAGGTTTATCACCTGTTACGGATACAGGAATGGTGTATGATTATCATCACACAGAGACACGTTTCCACTTTGGATGCAAAGAGGCTGTTGCATTTACTTTGTAGGGATGGCGAAAGCCCCTTATCATCCCTCACACACCGATTGAGTTACATTTCTTGATTATGTATGCCATTATCGCACATAAATGTTCGCTTATGGCATACATAATCTTTGATCTGTTCCTCAAACGGTGCATTATGGGAAGGATAAGGGGCTTCCGTCATCTATAAACTTTATTAAGCAACAGCCTGTTTTATATGATGGCGGTAAACGGTCTCTCTGTAATGTTGATAATCACACACCATTCATTCTAGTAATTGAGGTGATAAACCTTCAAGTTTTTATGAGGGCGCCCTGTTTTTCTTTAATATATGAAAGAATGCTAAGTAAGAATTCTTAGTTTGAATTATTTAGAGTGTCTGTATGGCGAGATTTCTTCTTTTCTTGTATATAAAACAAGTATACTTATTTTTGTCTTTCAAAGAATGTGATAGGTAAGATTTTTTGAACTATTAAGAATGACAGGATGATAAGAATTCTTTATTTTTGTAAATTAAGAATTTAAGCTGGCAGGCGTTCATTCGCTATATATCAGATAGGAGCTGTCACAAGCGGTTTTTCAACCACCGGGACAGCTCCTTAGTTTGATCTTTATTGGTTATATATTAATTCGAGTTTTGAAATTAATAGCCGTAACCGGAGTACATTAAGCTTTCTATGATGGAATTCAGGTCCACACCCAGTTTGCTGGACAGATCACTGATGAACTGCTCGATATTCATGGTTGCCTCATAACCTGTGGTATCGTAGGCATCGAAGATCTGTGCGGAGCTGTCAACCTCAGGGATCTCAAAGTCCTTCAGCTGCTCAGCTGTAATATCCAATCCAACGATGGAACTACCTCCCATGCCAACAGAGAGTTTAGAATGCTGAATACCGTCAACCACATCATATTCAAGGCTGAATTCCGCTCCCATGAGTACCATGGAGGATAAGGTAATCTTACCGTAGTTATAAACCTTATTGTCCTTGACCTCGGTACGGAGATCTTCGTATTCTATATTAAAGCTCATGGAACCCATTCCGAAATCTTCGCCATAGACTGTGATCTCTGCTTCACCGGTATAAGCATCTTTCTCCTTGGTATGGCTTCCGGTAACCTCTACTAATTTGGTTTCTGATGAATCTTCAATATAGAATTCAAATTCGCTATCCTTGCCCTTGGTTGCAATACCATAGCTTAGAACGCCCTGGGAAGCTCCGTCGGAGATTACTTCGATGTTACGACCGATGATCTTGTCATCATTATTTACGTAAACCTCCATTACTATTTCGCCATCCATGGAACCGGAGAAACTGCTCTCAAGCTCCTCGGAGGCTGTTTCTAATGCGTCAACATATTGATCTTCGGATAACTGGAACATCGGAAGAAGATCAATGATAAATTTGTCATCCTTTGCTTCTTCAATAACTGCTTTCAGAATATCTTCCATAGTATCTTCGTCGATGGTTACTGTCAGAAGATTACACTTCTCGGAGGTATCGCCAATCTCGAATTCCTCACCCTTGGTAAGCTCAACATTCTTCATGTTGTCGGTGATAACTTTCACATACCGCTTCGTGAAATCTGCGATGTCTTCCGGCTTAATATCCTTTAACTGATCGAATTCAGCTCCTAAGACACCATAAGAGCTATCCATCCCGTAATCGGACATAACGAGTGACTCTCTTATATAAGCAGGACTGAGCTCAGGTAAACGCATCAGCATTTCCTGCTTGATGGTATCGAGAAGAACTTCCACAGTGATAATATCAACATTATTCAGCTTCAGAAGCATCTCATCATAAACCTTAGAGTCCTCGATTGCAACTGTCATGTCGGCACCGATACTGTCAAGCGAAATTCCAATTTGGCTCTCGAGATCCTCGATCGTCATTCCAAGATAGCCTGACAGCATGGAATCCAGGGTTGCTTTATCATAAGTAAGATCTGCGGTGACCTTATATGCTGTTTTCTCGCTGGGATCAAAGCTTTCATAGCTTTTCAGCATTTTATCAACGGAAGCATTCAGAGCGTCCTGCTCAACAGATGCATAATATTCTGCCGGATTCTTACTTCCGAAGGAGAGAGCATCCAGGATCTTATCCTTAAAAGCAAAGGCTGTTCCTCCGATGGCAAGAACCAGAACGATTGTAATTAGGGAAGCAACGAGCTTCTTCCTGGGTTTCTTCTTCGGCTGCTGCATCTGAGGCTGCATCTGGGGCTGAGGAATGGTATAGGAATTACCACCCATCTGCTGCTGATAATTCTGATAGAACTGTGCGGGTGTTTCCTGTGTGGGACCATTCTGCTGGCCTGCATATGCCTGGTTAGGATACTGAGCTGCATTCTGGTTTTCCCAATAAGTGTTTCCGGTTTCCGGATTTACGGAACCCTGATTTTGGGCATACGGTTGACCTGTATACGGGTTATAATTTTGTCCCTGGTTCTGGAACTGGCCCTGAAACTGTCCGGAGTTCTGATTCTGGAACTGGTTAGGATACTGCTGTCCGGGCATTTGGTTAGGATCCTGAGATGGATTCTGGCCAGGATTTCCTTGGTTGTTGTTCATGTCGTCCATTTTATTTCCCCCTATCATTCTGATACAAATGAAAAATAATTTACAATGAAAAAAACTGGTATTTTCATAGGCTTGCCAGTCGATTCACTTACAAAATTCTACCCATAGTATATTTAAAATTTTTACAAATGTCAACTGGAAGTAAGATATCTACACTGATTCTAATTTTTTTTAACATTCCTTAATAATTTGTTTGCGCTTATACCTTGGACCATATATAATGGAAATGTTGGAGAGTATTTATAATTAAGGAGGTTTTTTCATGCAATACGGCTATTTTGATGACTCAAAGAAGGAGTATGTGATCACTACTCCTAAGACACCGTATCCTTGGATTAACTATTTAGGTTCCCAGGAGTATTTTTCTTTAATATCCAATACTGCCGGGGGCTATAGCTTTTATAAGGATGCAAAGCTTCGAAGGATTACCCGTTTCAGGTATAATAATGTTCCCCTCGATTTAGGCGGCGGACGTTATTATTATATCAACGACGGCGGGGATGTCTGGTCACCCGGTTGGGCTCCGGCGAAGAAAGATCTGGAGCGCTACGAATGCAGACATGGTATGGGTTATAC
>JAEZJW010000216.1 GCA_023415595.1 Bacillota bacterium | reverse complement strand
TCTTACTTCCTGCTTATTATAGATATTTACTTCAAACCTTTATAAAACAAAAATCCATAGTCTTTTACTAGAAAAAGTTACTGCCGTTGAGTACATGGTATGGATATTCATTTTACAATTGAGGATTCCAAAATGAAAAACCAAACTAAAACATTTCGCTAATGATGAGCCACATAAATAATATAATAAGGGACAGCCTGAATGGCTTCACACCATACCAGCTGTCCCGACTGCTGTTTGGCAACTCCTATCTGGAGAAGATTTCAATAAATGTACTAGCTCCAGATGACGTAATGCTTAAAACCAGCATTGCTAAAACACTAATGACAAAGCATAAACAGATTCCACTTTAACAGACAAAAAATCAGCAGATGGATTTTAGTCTCGTACACAAAACGCCAGTTGCTTATTTGCCATGTACAAAATAGATTTCCTGCGACTTATAAGTTTATAATAGCTTAAAATAGGTTATATGTTAAGTATTTAAGCCTCCCCTTTTTAGTGAAGAGCCTGTCACAAATGTGACAGGCTCTTTGCTTATACTTGATATATTATTATAAAATTAAAGTAAGCAAGAAAATTTCCAGAATAGCAGCTACACCCATAACCAGAGTCATTGGTGTCTGTGTCTTATAACCTTTATCCGGTGTCATTCCTCCAAAGTTTGTTACAACCCAGAAATAGCTGTCATTGGCATGGGAAACTACCATTGAACCTGCGCCGATTGCCATAACTACCAGTACCACTAAAATAGGGGTATCAAAACCAAGTGCCGGCAACATGGGAGCCAAAATACCTGCTGTCGTAGTAATTGCTACCGTAGAAGAACCCTGTGCTGTCTTTAAGATTGCTGCAAGCAGAAACGGGAAGAAGATTCCGATTGTCTGTAATGCCGTAGCATTCTCCGTAATAAAGTTAACGAGACCAGATACTGCAATTACTTTCCCTAGGACACCGCCCGCTGCTGTTACATACAGGATAGGACCTACTACCTTCAGCGTATCGTTGGTCAATTCATTGAAGTCCTTCATCTTATTCGCAGCGGCAAGAGTAAACACACCAAAGATTGTACCTACAGCTAAGGCTATAATCGGTGTTCCTAAGAAGGTAAGTATCTGGGCAAACGTTCCAGTCATCTTAGCCATTGCTACTACAGAAGATATACCCATTAAGAGTATCGGAACTACAATCGGAGCTAATGACATAAATCCATTCGGAAGCTTACCATAGCTCTTAACCAGCTCATCGTAGGATTGAACAATTTCTCCGGTATCCATGTTGGCTTCATCATTCGCCTTAACCTTATTGCCGATATATTTTGCATAGAAGTAGCCAGCAATCAGAGGGAATATGGAACAGAGAACACCCATTCCGATTACCAGTAAAAGATTATCTCCTGCACCCAATGTGTTTGCCGCAGCAATTGGGCCGGGTGTAGGCGGAATCAATACATGGGAAACATATAAACCACCGGATAAAGCAACGGACATAGCCACACTTGAGGTAATTGTTTTCTTAACTAAGGCTTTACGAATCGGATTTAGAATTACAAAACCGCTGTCACAGAACACAGGAATGGATACAATCCAACCCATGAGTAGCATCGCCAGCGCCGGTCTCTTCTTACCGACTAATTTTACCGTCATATCTGCGAGCTTAAGTGCCGCCCCTGTCTTCTCCAAAATTGTACCGATCAAAGCTCCCAGTATAATTACAATACCGATACTGGTAAAGGTGCCGCTGAAGCCTGCACCAATAACCGTTGCCAACCCCTGTGTCTTAACCACACCGTCAACTTTTACATCCGTAAGCGGAATTCCTGCCGCTAATCCCAATAATAAGGATACACTCATGATCGAAAGGAACGGATGAATTTTGAACTTTGATATTGCCAGAATCATAACAACTATTGAGATGATAAAAGCTACTATTAAAGATACACCCTGCATAACAAATACCTCCTCTTTTTTTAAGTGACGTACTTAATACAATACAATTATAACTCGTCAGATTGACAGAGTCAATGTTACCGGAGACAAAATCAAAGATTTTGTTGTTATAATGCACAATATTTTACAAATTATTCTATAACTTTTGTAGATTTCGACTAATATGCATAGTAATCCTATTCATCCCGAAACATATCCTGTCCTTTCATGAATTTTATTCAGTTTGTACTGAAGTGATAACACAGGATGTAACTCTATAAAACCCCAACTGCTTATCCTCCCCTTATTAGCAAAGGGAGCTCTCATACAATGACGTGGCGGGCTATTTACTTACCTGTAAGATATCTTATTCAAAAACAGAAGCATAGCCTGATTGAATAATTTCGGCCTCTGTAGAGGAGCAAAGTGACTGACTCCTTCGAGATAGACGAATTCTGCTCCGGGTATGGCTTGTACCAAATATTTTGCAGTATAATTTGGCTGCGTACTTTGATAATACCAACAGCCTCAATGAGCGCATCAAATTGATCAGGTGTTTCTGACAAATTCTTATAATCGATTATGTGATCATCCCTATAATTACAACTGAACACATGACACGCAACGACACAGGATGATTTAAACACCCAAATAAGCCTATATTTTTTTCTAATGTATCATTAAAGAAATAGCTGCACCAAAGAGACCCATAATATGATATCATAATAAAACAGAGAGCAATTACGTTTACAGTATAGCATAGGAGTGATAACCCATGAATGAAATTATATTATCTAACGGTAGCCATATGACAAGATTAGGTCAGGGGACCTGGTTTATGGGCGAGGACAGGTCTCTCGAAAGTCAGGAGATTGAAAGTATTCAAACCGGAATTGAGCATGGCATGAATTTGATTGATACAGCAGAAATGTATGGGGACGGCAAAGCTGAACGTCTGGTAGGAAAGGCTATTAGTAAGTACAATCGTTCAAAGCTTTACTTGGTATCCAAGGTATATCCTCACAATGCAGGAAGAAATCATATCTTTCAAAGCTGCGAGAACAGCCTGAAACGGTTGAATACCGATTATTTGGATTTGTATCTGCTTCATTGGCGCGGAAGTATCAGGTTAGCGGAAACCGTTGAATGCATGGAAGAACTTGTAGCAAATAAGAAAATCAGACAATGGGGTGTATCTAATTTCGATATTGGTGATATGGAGGAGCTATGGTCCGTTCCAGACGGTAATAATTGCGTAGTGAATCAGGTCCTTTATCATTTGGGTTCAAGAGGAATTGAGTACGCACTGCTGCCTTGGTTGAAGAAGCATCATGTACCTGTCATGGCATATAGTCCTATGGCCCAGGGTGGTACACTTAAAAAACAGCTCCTCGCCGATCCGGCTGTGCTAGAGCTTGCAAAGCAACATCAGGTATCACCAATGCAGATTTTATTAAGCTTTGTGTTGCATCAGGAGGGAATAGTAGCAATACCTAAGTCCTCCAATCCTAAGCATACGCTAGAGAACGCAAGGGTAGCTGACCTAATATTAACCCCGGAGGAGAGAAAGCTTCTCGATGACCAATTCCCGGCACCCAGACATAAGACTTATCTGGATATGATCTAATTTTATAAAGCCTGTCACAGGGATGTGTCAGGCTTGTTCTTATGTTGTCATAATGGTTTAAAGAGTTCGGTTTATTATCAGATCCTTTTGAACAACCGCTCAATGCAAATAATAAGACTAAGATTAATATCAAAGTTAACCTCTTCATTACTTACCCTCATCTCTTTTTGGATATATCTCCAATTTTTATATTATTTTTATTTATTCTTGTGGCCTCCAATTCATATCACATTTCTCTCCTTTGGGAAAAAAGGTAATTAAAGTTCGATTACCGCCAACCGTTCCAACATAATTCTCCCAACCAAAAACAGTTAGTAAAATAATTAGTAGTATAGAAACATGATTTTCAAACAAAATTTCAATTGTTTCTAACCCATATAAACATGATTTTATTCTTTTTACTAGGCCGACTTGCTTATTATCTTCCCATATAGTAACTATGCATTTTGAATGACCTTTTATTAAATAAATATTATGACCCATTTCCATCGAATAACATTTACCATCAAATTTAAGTACATAATTATCTTCTATTCCCAACATTGTTAAAGTATATTGGGCTCTTAAGCTTGAAAAGAATAGGCTTGGTATAACTAGCCAAGGTCTTAACTTGTTGTTATCTTCTAATCTGCAAACTTCTTCATCATTACATTTAACAATGTATAATGGTTTAGCATATGAGTATAATTGACTAGCAAATATATAGTATTTGGGTATATCTATATCTATAGTCTCATACTTATGACAATTTGTTTTAAAATCGAATGATCTGTTTAATATAAGTTTCATGATTTCCTTCTTTTAAAAAATGATTTATTTAACCTTATCTATTCCAATTGCCACTGAACCTCCAAAAAATGCACTAGCACCAGCTTCTATTTCGAAATTAGCTTCAAAAAGCTACCAATGAAACAAAGAAAAAAGTTGTTAGAATTGTAAAATGCTCCTGATAAACTCCTGTCAGGGGTATTTTTATCTCAGTATAGTTAAAAAAGCTAAGACAGCTGCCATGAGCGAGCAAGCGAAGCAAAACACAACAATACTTTTTATCGTTCTGATATCGGCGGATTGCTGTGCACTAAGCATGATATTAATTTCTTCAATCGATAGACCGTCATCGTGTATTACATATGAATGTCCGTTTTGATCCTTACGTAGTTCTTCCGGAATGACCTGATTTACTTCCTCCACCGGAACATCAATTCTCTTAAATACTCCTAAGTCCAGAAGCATATCTTTAATTCTCTGATTCATTATTCTCTCCTTTAAACAATCCATCAATTACCAAACATATTATAATATCTGCGCAGAAATATGTAAATAAAAAGAAATCCAAGCGCATTGCAAGTATTTCTGTAATTTAGCAGTTCGGCGTTTACCGCCAGAACTCCTTAATCCTATCCATTTCTGATGTCATTCCCTGAAACAGATAATCCACCAGAGTAATCGCAACCATTGATTCTACTACCACGACTGCCCTCGGAACAATGATGGGATCATGTCGTCCCTGTATCTCAACCGTTATGTTTTCTTTATTCTTGTTCACTGTTCGTTGCGCTCTGGCAATGGAGGCGGTAGGCTTAACGGCTGCACGAAGTATAATATCTGTACCATTACTGATGCCTCCGAGTATACCTCCCGCAGCCACATACCCATCCCCAATCTCTACTCCTTTGATTGCGCCAATGGACATTACAGCCTTCACAAGTGAAGCATCCAGCTTATCAAATACCGGCTGCCCTATTCCGGCAGGCATTCCTGATACAATACATTCAATGACGCCACCTGTGGAGTTATGGTCCTCCATCAGCTCTTTCAAATAAGCTTCTGCTTTCACAGAGGCTTCCATATCCGGCATGTTCAGTGGACTCTTTCTGATATCTTCCTTCTGACATTTGGAATAGTCAATGGAGATAGCTCCAATGGACTTCGTGTAGGTTACGATGGTAATTCCCAATTCCTTTAATATTGCTGCCGCAATTGCACCTGCTGCCACTCTTCCCGAGGTTTCACGTCCCGAGGAGCGCCCACCACCTCGGTAATCCCGAAATCCATATTTCTGGTCATAGGTATAGTCTGCATGGCCAGGTCGATAGAATTTGGCAATCTCCGAATAATCATATGGGCGATGATTTTCATTATATATCACCAGTGAAATAGGGGTTCCGGTGGTACGGCCTTCAAAGATACCCGATAAAATTGAAAGGCGATCATTTTCCTTTCGTGGAGTCGAGTATTGTGTCTGACCGGGCTTTCTCCTATCCAAATATTCCTGTATAACCTCTTCATTCAGGGGCAGACCTGCAGGGCAACCATCTACAACAACTCCAATTCCAGCTCCATGGGATTCACCCCAGGTTGATATTACAAAACATTTCCCAAATACTGATCCGGACATAAGAAACTCCTCATATTCTTGATGCAAGTTTAGAATAATTCCTTTTAACTATCAATTATTATTTTGAGCTTGTGCAAGGGCGCAATCCACAGCCAATGTTACGCATAGGCAGAGAAGCTCATTGCCCTGATCAAAGATTTCAAGCTCATAGCTATCTCCCCAGGTAAACCAGGCCTTACTAAGTCTCATGATATCCTGCCTCCTTACCTCATATAACTTTCATGATTACTCCTGAAGTTATATTACCATATAATCCCACCATAAACAATCGAATGCAAGTGATGTTGCATCTTCTTCAAGTATTATTAGCAACCCGTAACCGACCTATCTCAAAATACCCCCATGTAGGAAAAGTTACATCACAATTCCTATATAGGGGTAGCATATCAGACGTGTCAGGGATGTTCTTTTAGAGAGTTTTGTTTACCCAGTCAACGATCATCATCTCAACAAAGGCTATATTTCTTGTTGTGGATGTTAATAATCTATTGTGTAGGTCCTTCATATCATTCAGCAATTTCTTTCTTTTTTCATCATCGTATTCCGTAAATATCTTTACTTTATTTTCATTAATCTTATTTACGATATAATTTAGATCTTTTCTGTTGTAGCACTTTAGTAAATTAATAAATGTCTCGTAGTCAGGATCTGTAGCGATAAAGGGGTCTTTCTCTTTTGCAATTAAGGTTAAATAATTCTGATTGTCAATTTGTTTACTTTCGATTATGTAATCTGTATCCTCTGCCGGTTCATTATTGAGCATGCTTTGAAGTGATAGTAATATTTCTCTTTTATCCATGATCCACCTTCCTTAGAAATATTGTATGTATAGTAAATACCTTTACTTTATAGTTTTTCATGCATACAATTAATATTACGTATATTATAGTACCTTTTTCCTAAGAAATCTATGTTTTTCCTTTTTCTCCCCTATTTAGTTAAAAATTTAATTCAAAATTGTCATATGAATTACATTTATTTACTTATTAAGGGGCTGCCTATCTCACCTTTCGTAACTTTTATTGCCACTCGTACGGATCAGCAAAATGATTCATGATAATATTGTGATCCTTTGGATAATCATAGCAGGTCCATTCCTCATAGCTCTCTACTAATGCCAAACCATCCTCATCCGATAAAGACTGCATAAAACGATGGCATTTATCAATAATCCTCTCCGGTTTATTAGGCGCACGTTTTACGTATTCTTCAAGTTTTCGCATGGAGGGGAACAGAATTTCATTTTCAATTAAAATCAAACGATATAGATTATAAATCATCCCATCCGCAACATGCAGCCGCATAAACCCTTCAGGCTTGCAGGACACTAGGAAATATGTATAAAACATCTTTAACGTACAATAAAATCGGAATTGTTTTGATTCGGCCTCACTCTTTGAAATATCGGAATGCCAGCGACCAAGTCCGGCAATTCCGGTTCATCACAGTACAGAGTACGTGCGCAGGAAAACATATTACGCATCGGCTCTGACCCATTTTTAGCAAGTTGCTCCAGCTCTCCACGGGTCATATAATGGATATTGAAGTAACCGCCTTCATAAGTACATTTACCAAAGTATACTTCTTCAAGCCCTACGCTATTTTTCTTCCGTAGGTAATATTCTTCTGATACAATAGCCACTGCGTCAATATCTGAATCCGGGCGTTCTGTGTCGGTGGCAACAGAACCAATTAGAAATAAAGCCTTGATCTCAGCATCCTCGCTATAATGCTTAATCATATTTTGAATTGATTCCTCATGATGCTGATACATCTTCCATCCCCCTCTTATAGCATCTCTTCTGCTTTATTGGATTACTTGCTGCAGGTAAGACACTTCTTCTCCTAGTATAATACATTTTTCACCACTTTTCTACCATTTATTCTCATTTACAATATCTGCGGCAATAATGCAACGGGGTAAACATCTGCTTTACAAAATCGATTCCCGAATTTACAATATATATGATCGATTTTTAGCAGAAAGTGAGATTTAATTACATAAATATGAAATACATAGTGCCTGAGTTCTATCAACACTTTACATGTAAATGCGGCGAATGCCGACATTCCTGCTGCGAGGGTTGGCCGGTCAGAATATCCCGGCAGGAATATTACCGCCTTTTGGGAGTCAAATGCTCCAAAAGACTCCGTACCAAGCTAGATAATACATTAAAGCTCTGCCCTTCCCCCTCCGCCGAGATTTATGCTGAGGTATCCTCCGACTGGCGCGGACTCTGCAGGCTGCACCGTGAGGATGGGCTGTGTGAGCTTCAGGCAGAACTCGGTGAAAGCGCTCTTCCCGAAGTATGCCGCCGTTATCCCAGAAGTACCAGAAGGCTCTCGGAAACCTGTTACAGTACCTGCTCCAACAGCTGTGAAAAAGTCGTTGAACAACTGATGGATTTCAAAGCAACAATGAGATTTTCTGAGCTGGATTTACCGCTAAAACCGGAATTAACTATGAGTATCATGCCCGGGCAATATGACCGCAGCCACCAATCGATAGTAATTCTGCAGGATCGAAGTATGCCCTTACAGGATCGTTTCCTCGTTCTCGCAGAATATCTGACCGGTAACCGAGTAGATAAGGGTAACCCTCAGAATCTGTCTCTTGCTTTTCAGTTCTTAAACCTGGTGAATCAATATTATGTAAGCAGTGCAAATATAAATGAGTATTGCGCGGCATCCAGCGATTACTTCTATATGAATGATGACGAGCCTTGTTATGAAGAGAAACAGGAATACATCACAGATAAGTTCCGCACAGTTTCTGAACATTTGGAATTGATCTACCCGGATTGGCAGCTTCTTTTTGAACAGCTCTTGGTAAATCATATGTTTTACTTCAGCTTTCCGGGTTCGAGCCCTCAGGAAAGTACAGAGGAAGCTTTGCTATCTCTGATTATAATTTATGCTTTCCTCCGGTTTCATGTCGTAAGTTATATGGCTGAGAGGACGGACTCAGCTCAGTTGGTCGATCTTATTGCTGCGCTGTTCCGGGTCATCAGCCATTCCGATTTCAATCAAGTCACCGTCAGGCTGATAAGGAGCCTTCACTGTTCCTTTCAGGATTGTATCCTGCAGCTGATCAGCCTCTGATTGTTAATTCATAAGAAGAAATCTGCAATTTAAAATACTATGAAAAAGCCTGCCGTTAATTGCGGCAGGCCAACTTAACTATTTACGAATTATTCTTTCTGTCCTGTACTGCGTAGCAGTTCTGCCATCTCACGGATGGAATGAACGATCAGATCAGGAATAATCTTAGAATTCTCGGGCAATCCTTTACCTCTGTAATCATTCCAGACAGCAAAGATCCCTAGCTGCTGTGCACCGCAGACATCCCATACCAGGTTATCACCAACCATCCAAACCTCCTCCGGCTTCAAATCCATCTTCTCCAGTGCGTATTGAAAGATTTCCTTATCCGGTTTGCTATAACCTACCTCCGTATCGATAAATACCTCTTCAAAGAAATCCCTGACCAGAAACCGGTCCAGCTTCTCCCTCTGCCCGGCAGAATTTCCATTCGTAATCACTGCTCTGCGTATTCCCATTTCCTTTACCAGCTCCAAGGCTTCCCTGGCCCCCGGCAGCAGCGCCAGCATGGAGTTCTGCAGTTCAGTATAATGATCCGCCAGTTCGATGACACTCTCTTCCTTGGTAATGCCTAACTCCTTCATAGCTATCCGGACGACATCCCTTCTGGCCATCCTTAGGTTATTCCGTCCTTCCTTACTTCTGACCGGATCAGCCCAGTACCAGCCTTTGCTCCGGTCAAGACTCTTTAACAGTTCATCGACAGAAAAGGTTGTATGGTTTTTCCGGACGAAATCCCTGCAACAGGTTTCCCATGCCGGATTGCAGACGCTGTCATACGAGGATATCGTATCATCCAGGTCAAAAAATATGGCCTTCGGTTGTCTCATCATTTCCTCCTATATCCCGCCCAATGTTTCTATTAAGCGCTAATAATTCGTAAAATCCCGGCAATAGGCTCTACTGCAAGGTTTACCATCAGCCACTACTAATTTCCTTTATAATTTCTTCCAGAGAATATTCGGATCAATCTGTTTGAGATCATGTGAACAGGTACGGGCCATAACTGCTGCCAACTCCGCTGTCATATCCTCCATTCTCTTCTGAACTCCTGCAGCCCCCTCCTCTTTCAGAGGATTCATGAGCTCCCGTCCGACACAGACAGCATCTGCACCCAAGGCCAGAGTCTTAAATACATCTATTCCGCTTGAGATTCCGCAATCCACGAAGATGGGAACCTCTTTATTAACTACCTTGACGATCTTAGGTAGAATCATCATTGGTGGAACAGCAAAGTCCTGAATCCCATGATGATGGGATACGAGGACACCCCTTGCTCCGGCTTCGATGCACTTATAGGTGTCCTGCTCACTTAAGACTCCCTTAATAATGAAGGGTAATTTCGTAGCCCGGATAAAGCTCTTAATCTCCTCCAGGGACTTAGAAGCCATCGGTAGTCCCAGCACATTATCGTACTGTCCTCTGCCATCGAAGGAATGGTCGATATCCATGCCGACTGCCATAACGCCACATTTCTCAGCATGCTCAATTTTCTCAAAGATAACATCATTATTCTCATGGGGTTTGATGATTTTAATCGTTCTGGCACCGGTAGCAGTGATAGCCTCCAGCTCCTCCTTCTCTCCCATACCGCACCACATAACGCCGTTCGCACGATATGCCCCATCTGCCATCTCTGCCATTCCGTTCGGATGGAGCTTGGACAAATGGGATAAAGCAGCCGTCATCACTGGGGTCGAAAAGGTCTCCCCATAAAGCTCCAGCTTTGTTGATGGTATTACCGAATCAATATAACGCAATTCAATTAATAGTGAGTCTAAGTATTCACGGGTAATCCGGTTAGAATCTCCTGCTCTGTACTGTTCCATGATATCCTCCATTGAATTAAATATTCTAACGATAGTTTACACTGATATTCATAATATGTCCATAAAGGAGATTGATTAATATCCTTTATTTCAGCGGATTTAAGCATAAGAAACCCCGGATCAGCAGGTCACAAAGGCTAATATATTAGCATGTGACTGAGCAGATCCGGGGTTGATGTTTATCTATTCAATTATTTATTAAAAAGTACAGCTCCGGCTTTTCTCTTCTTCCACATAACCCATAAAGGTCCGGCAATGCAGATCGTAGAATAACAGCCGCTGATGGAACCGACTGCCATCGGTAGCGCAAAGCTCTGGATGGAGTCAATACCATTGGAAAATGCCAGGACGTAAACGATGGAGACACTGATGATAACCGCTACGTTCGTCATGACAGAGCGCATCATGGACTGTGAAATAGACAGGTTAGTAATCGTCGCTACATCATAGCCCACAAAGGTCTTATTATTCTCCCTGATACGGTCATAGATAACAATCGTATCATTGATGGAATAACCGATGATACTGAGTGCAACTGCGACGAAGGAATCACCGATCGGTATCTTGAAGATAACACAGGTGAAGAATACGACCAGGACATCATGAAGCAATGCGATGAGAGCCATGACACCGGCGGAAAGTCCACCCATCATTTTAAATCTTACCCAAACATAAAGCATAACCAGAACTCCGGCGATTAGAATGGAAAGCATTCCTCTTCTTAAGAACCTCTGACCGAAGAAGGGCTCAACCATGGA
>JAEZJW010000214.1 GCA_023415595.1 Bacillota bacterium | reverse complement strand
TCTTACTTCCTGCTTATTATAGATATTTACTTCAAACCTTTATAAAACAAAAATCCATAGTCTTTTACTAGAAAAAGTTACTGCCGTTGAGTACATGGTATGGATATTCATTTTACAATTGAGGATTTAATAAAAGACACCTATGACTGTCTGGGATGTAGGCAACACTTAAAAATGCTAGCATTAATGATATCTCACCGAAGTGTACTGTTAGTTGTACCTTGCTGTAAGTTTTCCGGACCGGCAGCCGCGATAAAAATAGGAAGTAGAGAAAATCACTACTTCCCAAATCATACAGTTTTTCTTAGAAAGTTAATTGTACAGAAAAACACGAATGAAGTCTGTACGACGAAGACCATTTATTGGAAATGTTGTCGCGGATAATTCCCATCAAACAACATCAGAAATTATACGCACCCCCTAACGTATAATTGATTTCGCAAATTAAATTTAATATAAAAATGGACATGTTCCATAGCCGTTTGGTAAAATAAAGTTACCACACAAAATCTTCCAAAGGAAGCTATGAAACATGTCTAATAACATTATACAATTAAACGAGGAAATAATCAAAACAGAATTAAAGGATTTAGTACGTTCTAGCGTCGAGGAAACACTTAATGCTCTTCTGGATAAGGAGGCTGATGAGCTGGTTAATGCAGAGAAATACGAGCGTTCCGGCGAACGTCAGGGCTATCGCTCTGGTCATTACACCAGGAATCTCACGACAACTGCCGGAGATGTAAAACTGAATGTCCCCAAGTTAAAAGGGATTCCGTTTGAAACTGCAATCATCGAGCGTTACCGTAGGCGTGAGTGTTCTGTTAAAGAGGCTCTTATTGAAATGTACCTTGCAAGAGTTTCTGTACGTCGTGTTGAGGATATCACCGAAGCTCTCTGGGGAACCAAGGTCTCACCCGGTACCATCAGCAACCTTAATAAAAAGGCTTATGAACATATCGAGGAATGGCGGAACCGTCCACTTACCGGTGGTTCTTATCCCTATGTTTTTGTTGACGGAGTTTTCCTGAAGCACTGTTGGGGCGGTGAGTTTGAAAATGTCTCTATCCTTATAGCCATCGGTGTTAATGAGTATGGATACGGTGAAATCATTGGTGCAGCTGAAGGCATGAAAGAGGATATGGAAAGCTGGAAAAACTTCTTGATCATGCTGAAAAGCCGTGGTTTAAAAGGAGTTCGCCTGATCATCGGAGATAAGAATCTTGGAATGCTGGAATCTATACCGGAAGTTTTCCCTGATGCGAAATACCAACGGTGTACCGTACATTTCTATCGAAACATCTTCTCTGTTGTTCCTCGTACTCGCATGAAGTTTGTAGCTAAAATGCTCAAAGCTATCCATGCCCAAGAGAGCAAGGAGGCAGCTAGGAATAAAACAAAACAGGTAGCCGAAGAACTGAGGAGCATGAAGCTCAAAGAGGCCGCTAAAAAGCTGGAGGACGGTATTGAAGAGCCCTTAACATATATGAACTTCCCTGAGCATTGGACTAAGATCCGTACCAATAACGCCATTGAGCGTTTGAACGGTGAAATAAAGCGGCGTACTAAAGTAGTCGGCACATTTCCTGATGGGCAGTCAGCCTTGATGCTGGTATGTGCCCGGCTTCATCATGTAGCCGGAACACAATGGGGAGCAAAGCTCTACATGAACATGAAGCATCTGGATCAAATGCAATCTGCTGATGAAGCAGCTTACATAGCCGGTTAACTACCGGCAACCAAACGGCTAATTTTGAATTTGCGAAAAATCCTTGACAGTATCCAGCACCAGAGGCCAGAGTATTAGTCCACGGTGGAGCTTGGCTCCTGGTTCAGACGCTCGGAGAACGTATTTCAGAAGAAGAAACCGCAAGCGTGAAGGAATTGGATGCAACTGGAGGAAGTGAAACAAAGGAGATGAAACTGCTTTTTGAAGAAATGGAGGGAGTATGACTTAAGATGCGGGAAAAAGGCCATAAAAACGTTCCAAAACCTCAAATGAATATTTTGACTATGTATGAAGGTTAGGAGAATGAATTTTTCTGAACAAAGCTTAATTCTGCCATAATAAAGAATGAAACTTAACAAATGCTGAAAGTTGTACGCAAGTCTAAAGACGGAGCAAATAATGAACTATACCGAAGACAACTGGATAACTTCGATAAGGCATTACTGGTTCAGTTACAATTGGCCTATCAGTAACAGCAACTACGGACACAAAATTGAGACTCACAAAATTACATATCATTTTCGCTTGCTGATATTTACCCATCCTATTTACGAAAACTCTTAATTAACAAGTCTCTATCCAATACCACAATTTCTTTTATAATAGAATTATTACTGAAATTAGGAATACATATGGCTGTACAATGCTTCTCATCCAATTGTCCCTTCATAAATACATAAGAATTACTCAATTGATTATTGATATAGAATTTAATCATATTATCAGTCTGATCAAATCGGAATGAATCAAGTGGTATGTTCATTCCTTTTCCAATCGCTTTCACATAACTTTCTTTTAAAACCCACAGTTCACAAAAGGAACATGCTTGCGCTTCTGAAGGCTGTTTTAGAATAAAATCATATTCCTCCTCGGTATAAAACCGTTTGGCCAAATCCATATTTCTTTTATTTATCACTTCTATATCTATGCCGATAGGTACATTACCGATTCCGCATATCACCCAGTCACTAGAGTGCGAAGCATTAAAGTAAATATGATTGGCATTTTCTAAAAAAGGTTTTCCATACTCATTATAACTAAATACAATATCTTTATTCTTTAAACCATAGTGTGCCTGCAATGAATATCTTAACAATACCTCAGTGAACAGACTACGTAATTTATCATCTCGAAATATAAAACTGTTGATTCTTTTTTTCCTTTCATCTGATATTATTCCTAGTAAGAAATCTAATTCCTCTGGTTCATAATCTTCAGAAATCTTAATTGCATATTGTAGTACCATCTTAACTCCCTCTGTATTTTGTTTATAATCATATGGTTATTGTAATAAAATAACCGTGTCATATTTTCAATAATATTCTTCCATATTATCAAGATGCACGAAATTGTAATACAGCAAAATAATTTAGTAATGATATAACAGGTACCATTAGCATAATGAAGAATTGAATAAAACTATTTTTTCATTACATTAGCTATTTTCTCCATACCTCCGCACAGCAAACATATCCAAATGCTCCCTCCTAATATATTATTATTCAAGAGTAATAATTAGTTACAAAATTCCCAATAATTAGTTACTGATAAACGAAAAATAGCTCAAGCTGTATACTGGCTGGAACTCCTCTATTTTCATCTCTAACTCTTTTTTCATCGGTTTCATCTCAGCAGTTAAAATTGCGTGATCTGAGTAAAGTTTTGTAATCACTTTAATATTCGCTAAATTACTATTTTCGCGAAATCTTTTATGTAAACTAGTGTTTTATCGTAATTATTACACTTACCAAAGAAGATTTATACGCATCTAGCAATTGTTTATCTTCTCCATGGCTTCCATCATTCCATACCGGTCCAACTACATGAATAATATATTTAGTAGCAAGGTTATAGCCTTTTGCAATTACTGCTTGTCCAACAGGGCACGACCCTTTAGCCGTATTTACATTAGTAATCGGTTTGCATTTTCGTAATATCATTATGAATAATTTGAAAAGGCAACTTGATCATTACAAGCTCACAACGTGCTACAATAATCTTTTCAATATAAATTCTGTTAACATATTGTCATACCAGCCACCTCGTTCATCGATATACCAATATGTAAAACTATTTGTTTATCAGAATTCGTGATTTACATAGATTCAAAGTAGTTTCTTTTTCGGGTAATCTCAAGACAAATAACATAAAAGAGCAGATGTATATAAATCCATCTGCCCGTCTCTCTTGCACATCATTATTGATATATCTCTGACTACATATCAACTTACCATAAAATTATCATTTCTATCACCATCTTATAACAAGCTCTAGAAACTCACGGGACTGAAAAGTGACAGATTCTTTTTGGTGCCATCTTCCTGGACTTGCATATGCTTCAGTTTAATCTTAACCTTTGCGCCGGTAACAAACATTTAATCGGCATTATAATTATTGCCGAATACACATATTTATTCCAGAGGCCAGTGTGGGTAACGACCACGTTTTGTTACTACGCTATAAAATATAAAATCATTGAATAAGATATACTTTACTTAAAATATTACCTTTATACCACTTATACATTATGTTATTCCTAAGAACTTCAACCATTCATCTTCAAAATCAATCTTCATTGAGAGAATGCTATTGATCTTTTCTAACTCATCACGTACCGATTGTTTTTTTAGATTATACTCCTCAAGATTCTTAAAAATCATTAAACTCTCTTGTTTTGCACCTTCTATTATCTTTGCAATTTCTGCATCTGCATATGAAGTAGAAAGTTCATACTCAGTTTCATAAGCTTCTCTTGTTTCTTTAAATAATTGTCTAATCTGCGACATCTTAAATCCATATTGTAAATCAAATAAGTCTAGTTTCTTTAATATGACCAATGTCAAGTTTATACAGATAACTGTCACTAGAATTTGAAGTGGTCCAAATATAATATCATCAAACGGATTTGGAATATGTAGTGCATCGGCAGCCAGCTCAAATAATACCTCTATTACACAACTTGTTATTGTAACTCCATAAAGATTGAAGACTGCATTGGCTTTCTCTGATGAAGATGAGTTTCTATTAGAGATAATTCTTACGGCATCAACTGTAGCTAAAACCAGATTTTTTGCCATTTTCAGAATCTTTTTTACAGTTGCCTTGACGATATTAATTAATATATCCATAAACGATTTAATGAATTTCTTCAGACTGCTAAATGCAATATTCATAAATAATGGTTTTATTTTTAATAATACATATTCGCATATCCTTTTCGCTGCAGCTCCTAACTTCTCCAGAGCAGTTTCTAGTTTTATTGTCTTTTCCTTTAAGATAGTGCGCAATTCATAAATCAGCGGAGGTGCAGCATAGTAAAGCACTTGACCAGCAATAACTTTTCCGATTGCGCCTTTTGTATTGTCTACAGCATCTTTTGATACTTGAGTATAATCAGTTACTTTTAAAATAATCTTACTTTCAATATTCTGTGAGTACCTTATGTTGTTAATCAATTCCTTTTGTACTGATTTGGGCACCTTTCCACTCTCATCAAGATATCCTTTATCTTTAAGTTTTTGAATCTTAGAATCAAATTTTTTATTTCTAATTTCATCAATGCTTTCCCATTGTTTTACTATCGCATCCGCAAGTTGCTCTGGTGTAGCCTTATGTGTTATATCCGCATTCGAATCATACTCACTACTTCTTGCATTCATATATTTTATTTTACCATTAACTTTACATACACGTATATCTCCTTTGGATGCATTAGCAGATTCATATATTATTTGCATATTGTCTGCAGAATTCCAAAATAATTTTAATTCTTCCCCTCCTTCTTTCTTTAAATATTTTGTATTATATTTAGCAGTTTCCCTTGCCTGACAATGATCTGCTTGTAGTTCACTTTTTGTTTCTTCTTTTCCGTTTCTTATAATCGTTTTTTTAGCTCCTTTTTGACCATTCAATTCATCATAAATATCTCCATTCTCATCAACCTTGCTCTTTCTATATTCTCTTAACCCTTTTGAGGCATGTTTATCGGTAGCACGATGTTCGGTAAACAATTGTTCTTGACTTGCATCCATTATGCTTGCAATCTTCTCCAACTCTTTGGAATTGAATTCATTATAATTAAGTACCGTTTTACTAATTCCTTCTATTCCACCATTATCGGCCAGTGGATCGTATTCACTTTCATAAGAGAATTCCAAAATTCTTTTCGCAAGCTGATTAACAGTTAAGTTATAACTCGATGTATCAAAGCAGTTTCTGACAATCTCTCCAGCAATATCTCTTCCACAATTTCTAACAAACTCTGAGCCTAAATCTTCACATAATATGGCTTGGCAGTTATTATTTAATTGACGGATTAAGTTTAAGTATACAGTATCCTGATACTTTTCCATCGCAGTTCTTATCTTAATAGCCTCTTTCAATTCGAAAGTATCTCTCATATCAAATCACCTTCTTACTCTCTAATACTTCAATATATTTTTTAATGTTATCTATATTATTTTGGAATTCCTGTTTTTCTTGCTGTGAAATTATTCGATCCTTCAAAATGTCTGTTAATACTGTATTCATAAAGAAACATGTAATTACATCATAAAAATCATTAACATTTTTAACAAATTGATAATGCATATCTTGCCTAGTCCCTTTGTATTCTGCTATATTACAGGGTTCAATATGTTCTAGGTCACCACCCTCAATCATTCTTTCTCTTATTGCATCAGCAAATAAGAAGGCTTGAATCAAATCAAATTCAGGAATTATCTTTAGTTTAACGGTGTCCCGAACCATAACAATTATATTTCGATAAATATTTGCAATTTCAACAGCATCCTTTAAGTGTTTTGTTTGCGTGTAACGCTCATCTATATCTTTGTCGTATTGTTCTTTTTTTTCTTGTACTTTTCTTTCAAAATCAGCAAGAGTTTTCTTATTCTTAAAATGGTTTAAAGCCAAGTTTAGTATAGAAACAGAGAAAAAACGTTCTTCTCTAAAATCTGGTATTTCTATTGGTTGCACTTCAGTATAATCAGTATTGGGTGCAAAGGATTCAGTTCTATAATCAAACACTGTTGGTTTTCGATCAGATACTGCCCCTCCGAGCGATACTAAAAAAGTATATAACTTATGTATTTCTTCCCTTAACGACAATCTTTCCGAATTGATAAGCGCCATCTGAGCATTATACATATCTCTTATATCATTATAAAATTGTATAACTTCTCTCACATTCGCTTTATAATCAAAATAGTATTTGTTACTTTCAGTTTTAATCTGGCTAATTCTTTTTCCCATCTTAGACATGTTCAGATCTCCCATATTCCATTTCCGGCCTGCCAGCGGCTTTAATTGATGCAATTAAATTACCTGAAGTCTTAAACACATAAACTCTCCCATCACAATTTTGAATACGAATATAGATTTTATTTTTATCAATAAAGTGAATATTTGCCGTTCCTATCGATATGTGTAAATCATTAATTTCATATTTCATCTTCTCTTCACAAACCACTTTCGAGGTTGCATCCTCTACAGATCTATCAGTATTATGAGCCACTTGGTTAGTCTGCAATACTGGATGAATTTGTTCTTTCACAATATTATAGCCATTTTGATGC
Source organism: Bacillota bacterium (assembly GCA_023415595.1). Classification (GTDB taxonomy): domain Bacteria; phylum Bacillota; class Clostridia; order Lachnospirales; family Lachnospiraceae; genus Mobilitalea. The sequence goes on along the minus strand of JAEZJW010000214.1, from coordinate 26,298 downwards.
TTATAGACCTTCTTAGTTTTTATGACAGTTCTAATCATATAGCAAAATAGCAAGCACACTGTAAGATGAATTATTCCAGCTATTGTTGGCGCAACCCAGATCTCGGATGTAATATTCCCTAGGCTATATAACGACATTATACCTGCCCAGATAACCCCCAAAACTGTAAATAAATTACCCACTCTATTTGGAATAGATAGTGAAATTCCCACAAATACCACATAAATTATACCGCTTATAACAAAACTAGCTATCATAGCTTGTCTCCTTTCACAACTTTATCCTCAATAGTAATAAAACAATATAACTCCTCACCGAATTATGGTAAATTGAATAGTCCAGAAACAAATTTATCAAAATTCGAAACGAATTAGATAAATGAATATAAATAGCTTTCGTTTGCAGAATTTACAGATTGCCAAGAAAAATATGAAAATGACAAACCTGCATTTCTTGAACTCGTGGAAGAACATTTTATTATCGATGAGTATATTTATGTTTCTTCGCAAAACCATTACTATGCTTCAACCGGAAGACCTCGTAAATATCCTCTCTCTGCTATGCTATGGGCTGTGGTTCTACAATGTATCTTCTCTATCCCTATAGATGCCCTTCTTATTGTTTTCTTTAAAATACTCCAAAGAATAAACAGGGTCCTAAATCTTCAATAACCACATTGCAATTGGGCCATAAAATCAAAACACCTATCCGTAAGCATTAAGTACCATCTCCATTATATTACATTTGTATTCGTAATGCCACATAATTCCACATAAAAATATATGCTACATTCCACATAAAAATATATGCTTCATATCTTTAAAGTTTTGAGACCGTTTTTCAGACTTTCTCTTTACGATGGCTCACCCGGTGTCATATAATAGTGTCATAAGTTAAGTGAATATATATGGGATTTGGTTATTACAGAGTGTCAACCAGAGGGTAGTTGGATGGGAATAGTGGTACAGAAACGGCTTATCATCAATAAGTCAGTTTTAGATTATAACCCACAACAATAGTTAAGTTTTGGGGCCGTAAGAATTATTCCTACGACCCCTTTTACCATTGCACAGAAATCTTTATACACTTTTGATAACACTCACTATTTTTCGCACAAAAGAGCTCTTAATCCATTGATTTCTAACAATTTTTAATGCAGAAGCTGTAGGATTTTAACAAGGTCTCGTAAGAGAACCCTATGACCTGCTTCACAGGTCGTGGTTTCGTATCACTGACCTATTCGCAAACACTTTGAGAAAGAGTATTCCCGCATGCTGGTTATGGAGTGTAATCTGGAGTGTAATCCAAATTAAATCAACGGCTTTTTTATTTTCTACAAAGCAGTCGAAGGTATTAGAACCGTTTGACATCCCCACAAACGCCCATAGGATCATTTATTTGATAAAGAATAAACGTGGATCTATTGTTATTTCAAATATCCCATTTATGCAAATCATATAAATTATATACATTACGATTTACTTTAACTCCGTCTGTAAAAGCATTCCGTAAAATAGCACCAGTATATTTTATAAAAGCATCTATAGATTGAAAATTGATATCACAATTACGATTTAAACTAATTGATAAAGCCTTAATTACTTCTTTCTCACCAAACTGATTTTCAAATTTCTCCAACTCTGCTTCAACCCATATCAATCCTTTTACTTCCGGCAGGTGGCTAATAAGGAACTTTACGCTTTTGCATTTCTCATCCATACTAAACACATCTGACAATACAAAGGCTCTTACTATAACCCCATCTTTCGTATGGTATTTGTAACAATCTGGGCAAATACCAATTACACTATTTAAGTCCATCGTGTTTTTATTTACTGTTAAATAAGCTAAATTAATTTGTTTTCCGTTTTCACCGCATATGTAGCATCTAAAATTTTGTCTTGTTATGGTGGCATATTTCAAAAAAGAATCATCAACAAAATTCAGATCATTTTCATTCTTTATTTTATTAAAGGCTTCTATTAACGCTTCAGCCAAAATTATATTATTTTCTTCTTCATTTGCGAAAATAATATGCTTATTCATTAATTCTTTTAATATTTTTCTAGTAGGAATAATATCCGTCTTATCAATTAATTCATATACCAATGGATTCGTAAAAGAAATTCGATAGAATGATATCTTTGCACCTCCAAAAATATACATAAAAAAGCACCTCCGGAGAAATGCTTTCAATGATAATTGTCTCTCTGATATTTCTAAAACCTAAGTTCTATTAGTTGACTGTATTGTCTACTATATTATATACTATATGAATTTCATCATCGTACTCTGCCCCCGTTAATTGAGAAGTTGCTATAAATTCTATTATATTTTCTCCTTCCCTGTAATCGGGTAAATAAAAATCTTCATCTCCGCTTCTATATCCACCAACTTTATGAGATATGCCATTATCAATTATAATCAAATCAACCTTGTCATCATATTCACACAATACTTTATAAAATATCTTTGATCTTTTAGCCCAATCAGAATACTCCCCATAATTAGAATCAATAATTTCAGGCACACTTGTCATTTCTATTTTCATAGGAACCGGATAATAAATAATAGCAAAATCTTTTTCAAAACTCTTCAAACCATCTACTGTACTTGATATGATTTGATATTTATTTTCCCCATTATTGAATGTTGGTGAAAAACTAAATGTTTCACCATTCTTTAAATAACTATTGTTATATACAAGATCGTTGTTCTCATATATATCAACAATAACGGTATCATTATCTGAACTCTCTATAGTAAATTGAAGTAAACTATCGAGCCATTCTAAATAATAACCTGTACTTTCAAAGTATTCTCCATATATTTCATCAGGATATTCAATATTTATATTAAGTTCCTTATCAGATATTGATAAATCTGTATCAGCTTCTATGTCGTTATTTATATCATCATAACCTTTATCTTCCCTTATTGTTGATCCTTCAAATTGATATTCGTTTTCTATTTGATTGTTCTCAACATCATCATAGCTGTCATTAGCAACTTGATTTGATATATATTCATCTGTATAATTATCTTCCTTAGTAACAAAAACTTCATTTGGATTATTCTTTGTGTTTTGGATTTCGGTTATATCGTTTATATCAAATGTATTAATATGATCTTCAATATTTAAACCCGGTGTTACCGTTTCCTTGGAATTTTCAGTATCGTAAATAGCCACTAGTATACCTAAAATTATGAGTAAAACGAATGCAGTAAAGGCAACCTGAATATTTTTAATATTGTTTGGACTTGACAAAAAAACTTTTGCATGAACACTATCTTTAAAAAGATAATACAACAGTATTAACGATAGCAATAAGATAATGGGACCAAACATAAAAATCGACCCGACAATCATGGAATTTCCATACTCATTATAATAACTCAAGAACCATAAATACCCTATAAATCCTGCTATTGCACCAAATACTTTTAGTAAGCGCCCAAACGGATTATCTCCAAATAATAGTCAAGCAACTAACACTACCAAGCAAGATACAATAAGTGGTGAACCAATAAAAACTATTATCTTAAACACCTACTTCTCCTCCTCAATTTCCATTTTTTTACCACTATTGTACCACATAAATAATAATATTAAAATATCCCTGTTATCATAAATACTACCACTATCTCCTTGATTTCTTATTGCCCGATCTAATACCATTATTAAGGCGACTGCGCCATCAATCTTCTCCGTACTCTTTTTTTAATCGGGCTTAATATTTCCCGCCGGATTCTGCTTAATAAAAAAATTATCCATCATCCAACGTAAAACCGGGTGACTACCGTGAGCAAGTTTCTTTTCAAGTGTTAATTTCATAAGCTCTTTTGATGGAGGGCTCATATCCTTAGCCTTGACCGAAAGGAACCACTGTAAATCCCATCCCTCTAAGTTCTGAACCATCTGAACAGCTCCCCACCAATCAAACGCAATCTCCTTAATGTTATATATCTTCCCTAACTCTTCAATGAACCGTTCAATAAAAGCCATATTGAACAACATTTCCTTCTGTAGTCTTTCAAAACTCCTGCTTCTCCCACACATCATACGGAACATGATCCCTTCGAACTCGTTGTTTCATATTATCTTCTGGGATCCAAGAGAAAGGCAACACGATATATTTTCTTCTTCATCCCTTGACGGAAAAACTAATACAAATGCTGTTATATCCGTCGTACTGGATAGACTAAGTCCTCCATAGCATTCTCTATTCTTAATCTATCTAAGTCAACTGCATATGCACATTCCTCCCACTTATCCATCTGCATCCATCTGGTTGATTGTTTAACCCACTGATTTAAACGCAGTTGCCAGAATATGTTCTCTTCTACAGGATTGTCTTTTGCACTCAAATAGCATTTCTAACTTTTTTTATATCAATCGTATGTCCCAGTGAGGGATTTGCCCTTTACCAGACATCTTCACTGCTCCAATCTTCATCATCAGCTGTGCCATAAATAACGGGATAATGTCGGATCAATCTTACCACCAATAATAATATCTTCTGCTACATTTCCTGATGGGCAATCAGCTTTTATGCTGGTATGTGCTCGGCTTCGTCATGTAGCCGGAACTCAATGGGGAGCTAAGCTCTACATGAACATGAAGCATCTTGATCATATGCAATCTGCTGATGAAGCAGCTTATATAGCCGGTTAACTTGCCGGCAACCAAACGGCTAAATCTGAATTTGCGAAAAATCCTTGACAGTATCGCGAAAAATCCTTGACAGTATCTTTTTATATAAAATCATCCATCTTATTGGAAAACATAAAAAGGGAAACATAAAAAGGAGCTTCCAGAAAGAAAATGATTTAAAAGAATATAAACAAAAACTAAATCGAATTCTTACAGCTTATGAAAATGGACTATACTCACTTGAACAGTTTTCAGAAAGGCGAAAAATATACGATGATAAAATAACAATTCTGGAGAGTGAATTGAGCTCATTGGATAATCAAACTGTGGGTAACAATAATATTGATATACCTAAGTTACGAGAAAGGATTGAATATTTCAAGGCAAATTGGTATCGTGTGACTACAAGTAAAGAGAAAAATATCCTATTAAAGAATACTGTTAAGAAGATTACCTACGATAGGGTTGGCGATATCGTAACATTTGAAATTGAATACCTATAAACCGACATATCCCAGATATATGTATCTTTATATCTGGGATTTTTACTTTAATAACTGTCTATAAAAAATACTTCATTTAACTATATGTTTTTATTTGTAATTAAACTATAAATGAAAAACATTGCACTATTTTAACTATAAACCATAATTTTTATGAAACTAGGACATATTATCTTTGTAATTAATAAATTATGAAGGAAGGTGATATTATGAAAACATCAACTAGAATACCCAATAGATTAGTGAACGAAAAAAGCCCTTATTTATTACAGCATGCGTATAATGAAGTCAATTGGTACCCATGGAGTGAAGAGGCATTTGAAATAGCTAAAAAGGAAAATAAACCTATTTTCTTATCTATTGGGTATTCCTAATTGAGGTTATTGGTTTACATGTCATTGGTGCCATGTCATGGCTCATGAATGTTTTGAGGATGAAGAGGTGGCTGAGCTTCTGAATAATAATTTCATCAGTATTAAGGTAGATAAGGAGGAACGCCCGGATATCGACACGGTCTATATGACCATCTGTCAGGCAACAACAGGCCATGGAGGCTGGCCGTTAACGATCCTGATGACTCCGGAGCAGAAGCCCTTCTATGCTGCTACCTATATTCCAAAGGAAACCAGGTATGGGATGATTGGCCTTATGGATCTTCTGAATCAAGTGTGTAATGACTGGGAAACGAAGCAGATGGATCTGATCCAGACAGGCAATCAGATCGCAGGGATTATGAAGCGTGAGTTTGAAGCCAAGTCCGACTCCGGAACCGTAACTAAGGATCTTGTCAACCTGGCTGTATCACAGCTGAAACAGATCTACGATCATGATTATGGCGGCTTTGGTAATGAACCGAAATTCCCGAGTCCCCATAACCTGATGTTTTTACTTGCCTATGCGAGACTGGAGGATGATGAGCAGTCCCTGTTTATGGCTGAAAATACATTGAAATGTATGTATCGTGGCGGTATCTATGACCATGTCGGCCATGGCTTCTCCCGTTATTCCACGGATGCCAGATGGCTGGTCCCTCATTTTGAGAAGATGCTATACGATAATGCTTTATTGGCTACTGCTTACCTGGATGCTTACCAATCTACGAAGAGAAGCATCTACCGGACAATCGCCGTACAGGTTCTTGATTATGTCCGCAGAGAAATGACGGATAAGGAAGGCGGTTTCTACTGTGCCCAGGATGCGGATAGCGAGGGTGTGGAAGGAAAATACTATGTGTTTACTCCGGAAGAGGTGAATACCGTCCTTCAGAGTGATGATGCTGGTTTCTTCTGCAATTACTTTGATATTACCAAGGAGGGGAATTTCGAAGGATCTTCCATTCCGAATCTTCTCCATGCCACCGAGCTGGAAGCGGAAAATGAAAAAGTGCTCCGTGTCTGCGAATATATGTATAATTATCGAAGAAACCGGGCGGAGCTTCATAAGGATGATAAGATCCTGACCTCCTGGAGCGCGCTGATGATTTCTGCCTATGCCAGAGCGGCCGTTGTGCTACAGAGCAGGGAATATGCAGATGTTGCCCGAAAGGGTGTGGATTTTATCAATCGACGGCTGTCAGATGATGACGGCAGGCTCTATGTCAGATATAAGGATGAGGATACAGCATTTGCCGGTCATCTGGATGACTATGCCTTCTATTGTAAAGCATTACTGGATGTATATGATGCAACCTTTGAGGTAAGCTATCTGAAACAGGCGGTTGCAATAGCGGATAAGATGTTGGCTCAGTTCTGGGATGGAGATAATTACGGCTTCTTCCTTACCTCCAGTGAATCGGAGCGTCTGATCTATCGTCCGAAGGAGGTTTATGACGGGGCAATTCCCTCTGGCAATTCTGTCGCAGGTTATGTACTGCAGAAGCTGGCTCATATCACCGGAAGCTCCAAATACCTGGAATTTGCCCATAAACAGCTGAGCTTTCTGGCCGGTCAGGTGAAGGATTATCCCGCAGGCTTCTGTTTCGCACAGCTGGCCTTCTTAAATGCACTTTATCCTTCCAAGGAAATTGTTTGCGTTGCCAGTGAAAAGGAACTGAACACCAACCAGGCTAAGGAACTTGGTAAGGATCGCGGTTATAAGGAGGATTTCAGGGATCTGTCCCTCTATCTGTCCGAGCATTATGAACCGAACACGGTTGTTCTGGTTAAAACCGAGGAAAATGAAGAAGAATTGCAGAATGTAGCACCTTATGTCAAGGATTATCATATGGTGAATGACATAACCACCTATTATATCTGTGAGAACTACAGCTGTCAGGCACCTGTCAACAAATTGCCGGTTCATACAATCGGTCAGGCTCCGATCTGAAGAAGAATCAAAAGGGCTGTTTCACATTAAGCATAAATAATACAAGAGGCTCCATATATGTTCCCGTGAGGGGAACATATATGGAGCCTCTTGTATCTTAAAGCCATTAAGAAACAGTCCCTATATATTATAGCTTAATTGTTTTATTCAATCTTTCAATTTCCGCAGGAAGTCTCTGAATAATTCGATTTCTTCCACTTACTCTTAGTATAACAGATTTCATTATATTGGAAAACTATTATCTTTCAACCAGACAGGCGTAATCATAATAAAGCTGCTGATTAATTCCTGCCCTATACGTCACAAGCCCGTAGGTAACAAAAATATTCAGCAGCTTCTGTAATATATTCTGTGCCCGCCTTTTACTTCAAGTACTTTTGAAGTGTTGCCCTTACCGCTCCGGTTCCGGCAATCAGCTCCAGAAACATACCTTCAATCTTCTCACCGAGTCCGACCTCATACAGATTTACCGCAAAGATCTTATCATTGGACAGAATCGGCTTTAATACATCCTTAGGAAGCTTTGTATCCCCGAGCTTTACATCTTTCAAATAACCTTGCAGTTCAGCTAGCAGCGGATCCGGGCTTGGTGTGAAGACTCTGCCGTAATCATCAATTCCCATCAGGTATCTGCACCAGCCGGCAATGGTGAGCGGTATCAGCGTGAGATCCGTCACCTTTAATTTGTCGCTCATATAGTAAGCCTTGATGGTCTCTCCGAAACGGATCGGAAGCTTCTGTGAGGTATCGGTTGCGATTCTCTGGGGCGCATCGGGCATGAACGGATTCGGCAGCCTCAGCTCCAGAACTGCTCTGATGAAATCCTGTGGATCCAGCACTCCCGGATTCACAACCACGGGCATGCCCTCGATATAGCCGATCCGGTGAACCAGCTTACTGAGTTCGTTATCCCGCATCTCCTCCCAGATTGTTGTATACGACAACAGGCAGCCGAAAATGGCCAGGGAGGTATGTAGAGGATTTAGACAGGTACAGACCTTCATTCTCTCAACCTTATCCACGGTTTCTCTGTCAGTGAACAGAAAGCCTGCCTTCTCAAGCTGCGGTCTTCCATTCGGGAACCTATCCTCGATTACCAGATATTCCGTCTCCTCTGCATTAACAAAAGGCGCCGTATAGGTATTCTTGCCGGTGATGATCAGGTCCGTATCCTCGAAACCATCCTCCTCCAGCATTGTCTTCACCTTATCATCAGGTCTTGGAGTAATCTTATCAATCATAGTCCAGGGAAAAGCCACCTTACTTCCATCCTTGATGTAACTTAAGAAGCCTTCCTCCGCAAAACCGTTCTTTACCCACTTCTCTGCATATGCTTCGACAGAAGCATATAACTTACCCCCATTATGGGAGCAATTGTCCATGCTGACCAATGCAACCGGAGCTGCTCCGTTCTGATATCTCGCCAGCATCAGTGCTGTGATTTTACCCATGATATGAGCAGGCTTCTCAGTACCGGAAGCAAAATCATTTACAACAAAGCTGAGATAATCCCCTTTTGAATCCACAAGACTGTATCCCTTCTCCGTAATTGTAAAGCTTACCATCTGCAGGGAGGGAGCCATAAAGATCTCCTTCAGGCGATTCCATGCAGCTGTGGCTGATGTATCCGCCACGAGGGACTCGACCACGCTGCCGACTACCTTCTTCTCGATCGTTCCGTTCGCTCTCAGGATTACCAGAAGGCTGAGATCATCAAAGGGCTGATAGGCCTTCTCGATAATTTCATAGTCGAAGCCTTCACTGACAATCAGGCCCTTATCGTAACTGCCCTCATTCAGCATCTTCTGGAGTCCGGCAGCCGGGAATCCACGGAAGATATTGCCTGCACCGAAATGGAGCCAGGTAGGCTCCGCCATCGTAGCCTTTCTGACTTTATCCCTGTCATATTCCGGCAGCTCATAGCCTTTTTCTTTCCATGAGGAGTCATAGTTTATTAATCGCATTTTATCGAACCTTTCTGTACTAAATTAAATCTGAACCTTCCATCCCAGGTTTATATTCGTATAACTTGTCTGCTATGGTTAATCCTTAATTCGGGGTTAAGATCATTTATCACTCTTTCTGATCGCTTCCCATAAGCCGTTTAAGTAAGCAACTCCAAGGGCTCGGTCATATAAACCGTAGCCGGGTCTCGCCTGCTCACCCCAGATCATTCTTCCGTGGTCAGGACGAACCACCCCATCAAAGCCTACATCGTACAGCGCCTTCACAATTTCATACATATCAAAATTACCGTCGGAGGACAGATGGGAGCTCTCATGAAATACCCCATCGCTCTCGAACTTCATATTTCGTAAATGGGTAAAATGTATCCTCGGACTAATCTTCGGATTACGGATAATCTGCGGCAGATTGTTCTTCAGATTACTTCCCAATGATCCGGTACACAGAGTAAAGCCGTTGTAGATACTGTCATTTAAGGAAGCAATCGCCTCGAGAGCCTTCTCACTGGTCACGATTCTCGGCAGTCCGAAGACGCTCCAGGCCGGATCATCCGGGTGGATAGCCATCTTAATCTTATATTTCTCACAGACTGGCATAATGGAATCCAGGAAGTACTTCAGATTCTGCATCAGCATCTCTGCAGTCACTCCCTTGTATTTCTCAAATAAGTCCATAATCTCATCCCTGCGATTCGGTTCCCAGCCCGGAAGGATGAAGCCACCGCTCTCCTTCTCTATACGCTCGAACATCATTTCCGGCTTAATGTCCTTAATGATGTTTTCATCATAAGCAAGGGCATAGGATCCGTCGGGAAGCTTCATTGCCAGATCGGTCCTGGTCCAGTCGAAGATCGGCATGAAATTATAGCACACCATATGCACGTCTGCTTTGCCCAGATTCTCAAGGGATACCTTATAATTTTCAATATATCGTTCCCTGGAGGGCAGACCGATCTTAATATCCTCATGGATATTGACACTCTCGATACCGATAAGCTTCAGACCGCTCTCCTCTACTTCCTTCTTTAATTTCAGGATATCCTCAAGCTTCCAGGCCTCTCCTACCGGGATATCATGGAGAGAGGATACCACACCGGTCACTCCCGGAATCTGTTTGATTTTGTCAAGTGATACGCTGTCATGCTTATGGCCGAACCAACGTAATGTCATATCCATAGGTTTATTCCTTTCGCTGTTTAAAATTTAATCGTATAATAACAGTATATTCGTTAATTTTATTTTTTCAATAATAAATCTTTCTATTTCTGGCATCATCCACGCCGGCCTTACGGTAGAAATAGGTATTGATGCGGTCACGCCATTCCACTGAGCTCTCCAGCTGAAGGTCAAAGCGTTCCGATACACGTCGGAAAACATCTTCGGGTACCAGGCCCTTCAGCCTTCCCCAATTTTCTGCCATCCTGCGGACCTCTTCCACGCCCTCAAAATGGGTATCGTAGATATGCTGAATCAAGGTTTTCCCTGTTTTCAATACATAGTCATACCGGATGTGATGGAAGAACAGGAGCAGTTCCTCAGGACACGAGACCTTATGCTCATACATAGAGGCATTCGGCTCATTGTACTGGGAGGCATAGCCGGTACCGTTCTTCGTGCGGTCCACACCCATTCCGTCCCGATCTGCTCTGTGATACGTTCCCCACTTGTCATATTCATAACCGTCCACATTAGGCCCGTAATGATGATTTGGGTTCACCATCCAACCAATCCCAAGCGGAGAGGTATATTTCTCATAGGTAGGCCAGGAGCCCATCAGGATATCCATGGTGATTTCAAACACCTTCTCATTGTGAGGCAAGGTCTGTCTGATCCATTCCGAAGCAATCTGTTCGGAGGTAAGACCCGTATTCCAGCAAAGCCTTCCAAACCCATAGAGATTTGCTGCCGCCAGGTCATGACCCGTCCAGTTATAATCGTCTCCGGTGTTGGTTACTGCAGCCATTCCGCAGTTGGTCTGGTTGTAAGTCCTTCCGGATACGATATCGGCAATCGTTGCCTTCTCCTTCACCGCGTAGGTATTAAAATCCAATACTTCCTTCCACATAGGGATCAGATAGCATACATGCTTCTGCTGCCCGGTATACTCCTGTGCAGCCTGTACCTCCAATATCATATTGGTATTCTTTAAGCTGCCAAACAGCGGAGATACGGGTTCCCTTACCTGGAAATCCATCGGCCCGTTCTTAATCTGTAAGATTACATTATCATCAAAGTGCCCGTCAAGACAGGTAAAGTTATCATAGGCTGCTCTGGCACGATCCGTTTTATAATCCCTCCAGTCCTGCTGGCAGTTATAGACGAAACAGCGCCAGATCAAGATCCCTCCGAACGGCTTTAGCGCCCTGGCAAGAACATTTGCCCCATCTGCATGAGTACGCTGATAGGTAAACGGTCCCGGCCTTCCCTCTGAATCGGCTTTGATCAGAAAGCCTCCGAACTCAGGGATCTTATGATATATATTTTTCACGCATTCCATCCACCAGTCTGCCACTCCCTTATCCAGCGGGTCTGCAGTGGATAGTCCCCCGATCTCGATCGGCGCAGCGAAATTAGCGCTTAAGTACAGTTTAATACCATAGCCGGTAAAAATATCAGCCAGCTCTTTCAGCTTCTCCAGATAGCGGTCCGTAATCAAACCTGACGCAGCTGCTCCTCGGACATTCACATTATTGATGACAACCCCATTAATTCCGATGGATGCTACAAGTCTGGCATAATCAAGGGTTCGGTTATTTATGAGTATCTCATCCTTCTTAAAAAAGAACGAATTACCCGAGTAACCTCTCTCGATATCTCCCGTCATATTATCCCAATGGTTCAGCATCCGAAGGTTATTCTCAGGATTTTCAGTAATATTCAAGCCTCCTAACGCTTCTCCTGCCGCAACTTTCCGGATCAGGGTAAAGGTACCATATAATATGCCCTTCTCGGATTTGCCTGATACAATAATCCGATTGCCCTCCTGAGTAATTCGGAAACCCTCCTCTTTCAAATCCTCCTGTCCATCAATATTCAGAAGGATCCCGGTGGTAACTTCCTTGGGATTGCTTCCCGTATTAACCTTAGGGTTAATATTACATAAACTTTGTATCGCCTTGGTCAATTCCTTCACTGCATTGTGTGCAACACTTCCTGTTCTGCCATCCCTGCTGCATACAGTTATCTCTGCCAATAAGCCGGAATCGGGATAATCCTGAATTGGATTATAATTTAACCAACACTGGCTGAATTCCATTTTATTTCCTCCATTTCTGAACCAAGCTGTATGTCGTTTATGTTCATGTTAGTAAAAGGCGGGCTCTGCTGCGCCCGCCTTAACCCGCTTCACAAATTACAATAACACTGTTTTGCCGGAACGCATGATCTTACAATAAGGCTTCTTGCCGGTTAGCTTGATACTTCTGGTATCCGGTTGGCTTGTACCGATATATACTTCATATTCACCCTCGTGAAGTACAAGTTTTCCGTTATTATCAAAGAGTCCAAAAGCTTCACCCTTCAATGTAATTTGTACTGTTTGCTTCTCACCCGGATTCAAATGAACCTTCCTGAGGCCTTTCAGCTGCCAGTTCGGAGCTCCCTCCTGCTTCACTCTGATATAGATCTGAATTGTCTCCGCACCCGGAAGCTTACCGGTGTTCGTAAGAACCGCAGTACAGTGAACCTCCTCTCCGGGAACGATCTCTTGTGCATCGACCGATACGTCAGAGAGCTCAAAATCTGTATAGGAGAGACCATAACCGAAGGGATATAATGCTTCCTGTTCCATGTAACGGTAGGTCCTATTCTTCATATTATAATCAGTGAAAGCCGGTAATTCTTCCGTGGTGCGGTAGAAGGTTACCGGAAGCTTGCCTTCCGGTGAGAATTCGCCAAAGAGCAGCTCGGCAACTGCTTTGCCACCCTGCGCACCCGGATACCAGCCCTGGATAATCGCAGGAAGGTGTTCGTCCGCCCAGGGAACGCTGATCGCACTGCCTGACAGAAGAACAAGGATGACCGGTTTTCCGCACTTGTATAATTCTTTCAGCACTTGCTCCTGTATGCCGGGCAGATTTAAGTTCAGCTTATCACCGCTGGCGAACTCATTTCCCTGATCGCCTTCCTCACCCTCCAGTCCCGGATCCAGGCCGAAGCAGGCAACCACGACATCACTCATATCACAGACAGCCCTTGCTTCCGCAATTCTGTCATTTTCGATTCCCAATCCCTGCACCTTATCCTTGAACAGATGGCAGCCCTCGGAGTAGTATACACGGATATCCTCACCAAGATAGTCCTTAATTCCTTCCAGAACCGTAATATATTCCGAAGCAGTTCCCTCATAATTGCCAACCAACGCCTTTCTGTTATTGGCATTCGGTCCGATAACGCCTACGGTCTTCAGTTTTGATTTATCAAGAGGCAGCAGATTGTTCTCATTCTTTAACAGAACGATGGACTTTTTAGATGCCTTCAGATTAAGCTCCTGATGCGCCTTATTATCCACCTGCTCATAGCCGATGGTATTGAACGGAACCTTCTCGGGACTATCAAATAAACCAAGCTTCATTCTGGTCGTTACCAGTCTGGTGACAGCACGGTCGATGGTTTTCTCTTCTACGAGGCCATCTCTTACCGCTAGCAGAAGATTGCCATAGATGTTACCGCAGTTTAAATCACAACCATTGTTCATTGCCAGTGCAACTGATTCAACCGGTCCTCGTGTGACCATATGATGCTCATGGAAGTCCTTGATGGCCCAGCAGTCCGAGGTAACATGGCCCTTAAAGCCCCAATCCTCACGAAGGATATCATTTAGCAGAGTCTTGCTTCCGCAGCAGGGTTCTCCGTTGGTACGGTTATATGCCCCCATCACTGCCTCGACACCCGCTTCCTCAACGCATGCCTTAAACGCCGGAAGATAGGTTTCATACAGATCCTGTTTAGAGACCTCTGCATTAAAGCTATGTCTCACATCCTCAGGTCCGGAATGCACTGCAAAATGCTTCGCGCAGGCGGCTGCCTTCAGGTATTTCTCATCTTTACCCTGGATACCGTTAATAAATCTGACTCCAAGTCTGGAGCTCAGGTATGGATCCTCACCATAGGTCTCATGTCCTCTTCCCCATCTAGGATCACGGAATATATTCACATTGGGCGACCAGAAGGTCAGGCCCTTATAGATATCTGTATCATTGTATTTCTGCTGCATATTGAACTTCGCTCTGCCTTCGGTAGAGATGGTATCTGCCACCTCCTCCAGAAGCTCCTCATCAAAGGTTGCAGCCAGACCGATTGCCTGCGGAAATACCGTTGCCGTACCTGCCCTGGCAACTCCATGGAGAGCCTCGTTCCAATAGTTATAAGATTTTACATCCAATCTCTCGATTGCCGGAGCAGAATGCAAGGTCTGATACACCTTCTCTTCCAGTGTCATTCTGGAGACCAGATCCTTCGCTCTTTCCTCAAAGCTTAGTGTTTCGTCCATATAAGCCTTCTTATCCTGCATTGTTATTTCCTCCTAATAATGGATATTATGATTACTCTAATCGTTATCCAAGTTACTATTTTACATTAATCTACCACTATTCTCAATTCAAAAATCTAAAATTCTGTAATAAGCCTCTTTGGGTTGATGCTGTTCATCGAAGAGCAGCGGCCAGTTCTTCCGTCCCGGTACCGGGAAATGATCCAGCCAGGTAGCATCATCTGCTACTCCCCAGAGAGTCACATTATCAATGATATCTTTATATTCACGAAACAGTGCGAAGGTTTCCCCATACCGCTCAGCCTGAAGCTCCAGCATCTGCTGCGTTGGTTTGTCCACCTTGCTCTTATCCTCATGGGCAAACATGGAGATATCCATCTCCGTGATCTGAAGCTTGAGTCCCAGCTTAGCATATTCTTCAAAAGCACCCCTGATGGTATCCATGGAAGGGCTGTAGATACTCCAATGACACTGCAGACCCACTCCATCTATCGGGACACCCCGGTCCTGCATGCCCTTCACAGCAGCTATAATCTTATCTCTTTTGGAAGCCATTGACTCATTATAATCATTATAATATAGCTCCGTATTCGGAAGGATCTCCCTTGCGAAGCGGAAAGCATAATCCATAAAATCCTCGCCTATGATCTGCGACCAGGGACTTACCCGGTAGAAAGTATCGGTTTTATCCTCTATTGCCTCATTCACTACATCCCAGCAATAAAATTCCCTATCGTATCTTGGCCCGACAATCTGTATATGGTGCTTTAAGCGCTCTAGCAGCTGTTCTTTATCGGCATGTTCGAAGACCCACGCCGGGGTTTGGTTGTGCCAGGTAAAGGTATGGCCTCTCATCGCCATTCCATTCTCCTTGGCAAATCTTACAATTTGATCCGCTCTTTTAAAATTAAAGCTGTTTTCTTCCCTCTGAAGATTGGCAAATTTTGTTTCATTCTCACAGGTCAGACTATTAAAATGAGTTTTTAAAAGCTCCGCATGAGTTTCAATCGTTTTGGTATTGACTGCAGCGCCGATTTTAAAGTATCCCTCATATTTGTCCTTCAGTCCAGTCATACTATCCTTCTTTCCGATTACCTCATTACCATTAGGTATTAATAATATTCATAGCATTTCCAAGATAATTATTAATATCAAGAAAGCATTCCATAATTTACTTATAATTACCTCTGTTTTGTCTGGTAAAAATACGGCTATTTCTATGAAATAGCCGTATTTTTAATTACATCTTAATTCCGGCTTGAGCTAAGCTCTCAACAAAGCCCTTCTGGGCAACCAAATAAATTATGATCAGTGGTGCTATGATCATTAAGGTTCCTGTTGATATCATTGCCTGAGTGTAAGCCGTGGTAGGTATGGCCGTTCTGTTACTGACATTCTGGATATAGGTCGATAACCCATCTGCTAACCCCGCTACCGAGTTAGCCAACAGACCGAATTTACGCAGGAACAGGGAGGAATAGAAGGTATCCGTCCATTGCCATACATAAGAGAATAGGAAGATGGAGGTGAGCATCGGTCTGGCATCAGGGAGCATGATGACCAGGAAGGTCTTCAGTTTGCCGCAGCCATCTACATAGGCAGCTTCCTCCAGCTCCTTCGGAACACCTCTGAAATACTGTCTCAGCATAAAAATATACAAGCCATTCTTAAGTCCCATGGCACCTGCACTGATCATAACATACGGGGCCAGAGTATTTAGCAGATTGAGAGGCTTGCCACCGAAGAATTTAATCAAGCCCAAGATATCAAAATATCTGAAATTTAAGTATATCGCAGTCAGAATCGTCTGGGGCGGAATAACGATGGATAAGACAACCGCACCGAACAGAAGCTTCTTCCCGGGGAATTTATATCTCGCAAATCCATACCCGACTAAGGTAGTGGAAGCAACCTGAACCAATGCGATAACCAGGGATACCCATAGGGTACTTCCCAAGGACTTGGTATAATTCATCAGGGTATTAGCCAGAGTATAGTTGTCGGTAGTAAAGCTTCTTGGAATATTAATAACAGTGGCATCATACAGATCCGATTCCTTCATAAAGCTGACGGATATTTTACTCAGGATCGGCTGTAAGATAAGAAATGCTAAGCCGAACAGCATGATCGCTCTGCAGAATTTGAAAATTGCAATACCAATCTTCTTCTTCAGAAGATAATTATGCGACAACCTGTTTCTCTCTCTGAAGGTCATGTTTGTTTTTACCATTACAGGCTTTTCTTTTTTGAGTTGTTGTAATATGTTCGCTCTAATCATAATAGTATACCTTCTTTGATATGATAGCTGATACGACTGTGATGATCACCGCTACCACCACGAAATAGGTCCACGCCATAGCGGAGCTTCGGCCGAACTCGCCTCTTTGTACCATGGTTTGCTTAATCAGATTCATAACCTCATTATCACTCTTAACAAAGAAGTCAATGATGGAATAAATAACATTAACAAGAATTAAGGAGCTGATCATAGGGAAGGTAATCTTCCAGAAGGTTTCCCATGCCGTAGCCCCTTCGATCTTCGCAGCTTCAAACATACTCGGTGAGATGGTTTGCAGTCCTGACAGGAAGATGATGATCTGGATACCGGAGGCAATGGCGATTTCATAAACCCGGTCTACTGCATCAAACACATAAGTAATCAGCCCGAAATCCGCACCATCCGCTAAGAACATACTCTTTACCGTATCCGTGATGCTGGTCAGGTTGGAGCTTTCAGCGATTACATCCTTCAGTCCCTGCATCAGTGTAT
The DNA here is from genome assembly GCA_023415595.1 of Bacillota bacterium. Taxonomy (GTDB): domain Bacteria; phylum Bacillota; class Clostridia; order Lachnospirales; family Lachnospiraceae; genus Mobilitalea. The sequence goes on along the minus strand of JAEZJW010000214.1, from coordinate 8,591 downwards.
TATTCGTCTCTAATCCGACCAGAACACCTGACGAGAGGATGACCGGCAGGAAGAAGACCGCACGGACCAAGCCTCTTCCCTTAAATTCCTGATTTAGCACGATGGAGATGAAGAAGCTGAAGATGATGATGGACGGTACGGAATACGCCATCTGAATCAGTTCTGCTATCATCCTGGGGACAAAATCAGGATCCATTGTAAATACATATTTAAAGTTATCAAATTTAACAAAGTTATATACGATACCATCTTCAAAATTAATACTGCTGAAAGCCATCCGAAGCGACTGTCCCATCGGAACCAGCAGGAAAGCGACAAAGCCGATAATGAAGGGCAATATGAACAGATACCCGGTTAAGGCATTCTTATATGCCATGGTCTTCGGTTTTTTTTGCTTCTTTACTCTCTTGCCCGTTTCCTGAATAGCATCCGTCATAGGTTCCCCGGCCTCTAACATGTTGGTGTCTTTTTTACTCTTCATTACTGCTTACCTCCTTCCACAATATAGTCCTTTGCAGGAATCACCTTACCGTTGTGGGTGTAAGCACTTTCGTTATAATTTACGATTACCTGCGTACCATCCTCATATTCGGTCATATAAACACCTTCTGCAAGCTCCTCGTGCCCGATGATGAACTGGTTATACAGATGACCAAAATCCGCCTTCATTTTCTGATATAAGGAATTCGTATCTTCCTTCCATACATTAAAATCAGCCGAGAAGAATCTGGTGTATCTGCTGTCCCGAAGCTCAAAACTGTCTGCATCCATGAAAGCATAGTACAGACCTGCACCGGTTTCCACTGTTTTCAGCAATGCCTTCTCATAATCCTGTGCCAGATTGAGAGGCGTACCTGCGTAGGAAACCAGGCCATGCAGTACGATTTCGTAAAACGGGATTTCCTGATCAATAATGTTATAGCCCTTGGTTGACAGGTTTACATCTACGATAAAATCCACATAGGGTACAGCATAGATATTACCGGTATTAATCATCAGGTTATACCCTTCCTGATTTAGCTCTGAGAGCTTTGCTGCCTGAAGCTTTAAGGCTTCCTCCCTGCTGGAGCCCTTCTTACGGTCATAATCGGCGCTTAGGGTCTCCCCGATATCTCCGAAGGCAATATTCTTCACTCCATAGTCAGCTAACTTATTGGCGTAGGAATCGATATTGTCCAGATAATAACCTGGTTTCGTTAAATTGTAATCATACAGGTAATCTGTTTCTCCATAATAAATCGGGTTATACGGAACCAGATCGACAATGTCACGATTAACAAATTTAGCTGAATCACGGATCCTTACAAAATTATCAAGCATAGAATTGCCATAAACAAATTGGAAGGTAGCCTCCAGATAAAGATTTACCCCTTGTTCCTTCGCATAGGCCGCAAGACTCTTAAAATCCTTCTTGCCTCCCAGCTCCTTAATCGGCTTCACCTTATTCGGAGCCTTATGTATGATGCCGTCATTGAACCATCCGTTATACTTAATATTTAGATCAGTGATCCCATAGCTTAACAGCTGCTCGATGATACCCTTCGCCTCATCATAGGAGGTAAGCTCATCCGGCTGTCTCGTAGGAATTCCGAATACATGTCTGGTTCTGTCCACGGCACCGATCAGCTCGACCGCTACCGGTACCTCAGATTCAGACTTCTTAACCAGCTCAGGGAACTTTGACAGCAGGTAACTCCGGTAGGCAGTTGCCATAGAAGTATAATCCGCCTGATCCAGGAAGACATATCTCTGGGTAATTACCTCCTCCGGAAGTTTCTCCTGGAACATGCGGACTGTTTGATCCGACTTAGCGGAAATATCCATCAGGGCACTGTGAACCAGGTTATAATTAGCCGAAGCGAAATTAAAGCTGTTCATTCTGCCGGCCACATCTGCTTCCAGATAAGCATAGGAGCTTCCCTGCTCCAGAATACAGAGGAAGGAGGAATCCGCCATACTGATGCCGAATACAGGCATATTGGCCCTCGTTTCATCGACGACAGCGTCACGGTACATTCCATAATCCCAGCCATACACATCCGCCTTGTAGGGATTCTGGGTCTGCTTCCCGTTATTGAAGCGGATGATACCTCCGGAACCCTCCGGAATTAATACAAAGCCTTCGTCCGTCATGCTGCCGGCGCCAAAAAATGCAAGCGGCTTTAGCTCAATGATCGGATATTCTTTCTTATACTTAATCTCCGTTAAAGGAATGCTGACGAGCAATCCATCCTGTTCCAGTGTATACTGAATTGATACATTAAACTGTGGCTTATCACTTGATGTTACAGTTTCGTATCTTGCCAGATCAGTCTCATACTCCTGCTGGTTATAGCCAACGGAGGCAAACTGTTCCTCCATCCACTGCAGCTGGCCCTTATTATCCGATTCACGGAGCTCATAGATCTTCTCTGTCGCATATTCGGGGTATTTCGCCAGCAGCTCATCCTTATTCTCACCCTTACGGACCTTATTAATATCATATACCTTATAGTTGTTCAGGATTCTGCTCTGAGTACCCTTATCGAACTGGCCGAAGAACACCTCAAAGCGGGATGCCGGAGCTGCCGGAGGGATGAAGTACACCTTATCCAGATCAGCAATAGTGTAGTTTACTTTAACACCGTTCTCAAGTAACTCGTAGCTATAGTTACCCTTCTCAATACTGGAGCCGAAATTATTCATCATTGTTGGACTTCCGGACTCCGTATTATATTTCAGCGAAAGTGTAGCATCCAGATCCTTCTTATTGATACCTGCTGCAATGGTATCACTGGCGATGTCCTGAGGATTGGAGTACCAAATCTGTCCCGTACTCTTCTTTACCACTGAGAAATGGGTGGTAACAGGATCAAAGTGAAACTCCAGGCTGTCATTTTCAAATACTATCTCCTCTTCCGACATCGTATCATACGAATAGATCGGGAGCTCTTCTTCTACTGCTTCCTTACTACATGCAGACATCGCACCTAGTAAGAGGCCGATTAACATAAGCAACAGCAGTACTTTTCTTGTTTTCATATCGAAAATCTCCTCCCTTCCAGATTAATAGAGTCTGAATGTAGCTTCTTTGTATAAGGATACGAAGTAACCGAAGCTCTGCGTGATTAAGCTGAAGAACATAACAACCAGGAATATGATAATCATCATCGCAATGATTGTTGCCAGGCTGGTCAGTATCGCCTTCCCTATAGAAAAGTCATGGATCATCATCATGGCACATAGGAGCAGGATGGCGCACCATAGGGTGGAAATATTGATAAACACATCGTAATACGTATATTCCTCCAGCGTCAGAACATAGGTCATGAAGATCAGAGGTATTCTGATTAACACATACGGTGTCAGGGCATAGGCAGTAGCCATATAGATCTGGCCCAGCTTGCCTTTACCGTTCATCAAGGTTGTCAGACTCCAATTCGCGATGCACCAGGTCAGGAATATGACGATGGAGGGCATGATTCTCATGAACAGATTGAAATACTCCCACTGAGGGAAGTAATACGGGAAGCTGGAATAGGTCCAGGTCCACACCTGCGTCATAATAAAAAGGATCAGGATCACGTTGGCCGCCCCCATGGAGCCGCGCTTCTCATGGGTAAGATCCCAGAAACCGTCAAAGGGTCTGAAGATAACATGCAAGCTGTATTTCAGCGTCTCTCCGAGGTGTTTTAATTTATCCTTCTGAAATGCGGTTCTTATACTCATGCTTTCGGTGCACCTCCTCTGATCAGCTTCTTTATGAATTTAATTAATCTTGGCAGGAGCAGCAGTACGGCAAAGCCTCCAATCAACCATCCGATATGCTGTTCTACCCATTGCTTCCGGTATTCTGCAAAGGCTTTCGAATAATTAGCCGTATCTCTCTTCATCTCAAAGTACTTCATGGCCTCCTTATATTTACCCTGGCGAAGAAGGGAACGTCCAATACCGATGTAAGCCAGATCATAGTTACCGTTCAGACGGAGTACCTGCTGCCAGTAATCGGAGGATTCCTCATAGCGGCCCTCCTTATATAATGCAAGTCCATCGTTTATCAATGAACCATACTCTGTCAGCGTAAATCTGGTTAAGGCTGCGGTTCTGTTGTCCAGAACCAGAAGATCGGTTCCTATGTGTTCAATCGCCACAGGATACAGGAAGTATCCCAGCTTATTTCCGACACCGCCGAAGGCATAGAGAAGATTACCCTGAAAGTCATATCCGAATACTCTTCCCCTGACACGGTCTATTGCATAATAGGTATCGTTCTCCATGGCTGTAACATCCTCAAACTTGGAGGGACCACTGATATCACCACCCTCTCCCCAGTAGTAATCTCCGATCGGATCCTCATAACCGTTTCTGATCAGAATGTCCTCCCCGAGAGAGTTGAGCTTACGGATGGGTTTTATCTTACCGCGCCGTCCGATATCACCGCCGTTAAATGTAGTTGTTGTGGCATAAAGGAAATTCTCCTGATCGATCGATAGATTGCTGTATTCCGTCGGAACAAAGGATTCCATTCTGCTTCTCTGCTCCTTGGTCATCAGCCTCTTCTGGAGCACCTCGAAGAGGGATGCTTTTACAGGATTCGCACCGATGTAAGCGGTGAACTCGCCCTGATCGTCGAATTCCATGAAGCCCTTGTTCACATTACCGGCGAGCAGATATAATCTGCCTGCCGTATCAACAACACATTTCTTGGGTATGAAATCCGCATCCTCTAGGATCGTTTCATCCTCGGGCTTCGTATAGGTCTTGATCAGATTCAGATCCTTATCCGTATGGAGGATCCTGTTATTGCCGGTATCACAGATATACATGTCACCATTGTCGGTAACAAAGATGTCCTGAGGCTTTGCCAGAGCATTTTCTGCTCCTTCCATCATGACACTCTTAATTTCCTTGACTAGATTGAAGCTTTTATCCACTACCACAATTCGGTTGTTATCCGTATCGATGATATAGATGAATCCGTCCTTTGCGAATAAGCCGGTGGGGTTCTTAAAATCACCGATCCCCAGGGAAGAGCCCAGAAGAAAATCCTCCGCCGTATAGGCATCCGGTGAATCAAGTTCATTTCCAAAGTAATCATAGCTGTAGGTATAAAAGTTGTATGTTTCTGCGCAGGCTTTCGGTACAGGACCCAGCACTGTGGTGATAATCAGAAGACACACAAGTATTAATCTTGATTTTCTCATATTAATCCTCCATGCTGCCGAAACCCGCGAATTTGGGCGTCAGCACAAATTTGCCATGCGAAAATTGCATTTATTTTCGCATTTCTCACTCCTTAATACCAGAACTGGCCATGGTCTCAATAATGTTGCTCTGTGCAAAGATAAAAAACAGCAGCGGCACAATCATAAGAATTAAGGAAACCGCGGCGCCTACACCTGCTCTCGCAATGGATCCTCCGCTGATGATCTGCGACAGAGCATAGGGCAGGGTCTTCAGCTCCTCTGCATAGATGAAGTTAGAGGCTCTCTGATTCCATAACGCCTGAATGGAGAAGATCGCCAGAGTGAGGGATGCCGGCTTGACTAGAGGCATAACGATCTTGAAATAAATACGGACTTCCTTGGCACCGTCCACTTTCGCCGCTTCAATCAGTGCATCCGGTATCTGTTCCATGAACTGCTTCATTAAGAACAATCCCAGAGGTGCTGCGAATGCAGGTACGATGATTGCCCGATAGGAATCCACCCAGCCCAGCTTCGTCATAACCAGATAATTTGGAATTGCCATGACCTGAGGTGTAAACATCAATGCAGTCGTAACAATGACAAAGAACAGCCGGCTTCCGGGAAAGCGGTACTTGGACAACACGTAAGCAGCCATGGAAGCAATCAGAAGGTGTCCCAGTGTACCCACCACTGTAATAAACGTGGTATTAAATATGTATCTGGAGAAGGGTACCCAGGTTTTTCCCATCAGCACGAACAAATCTGCGAAATTATCAAGAGTCGGTTTATGCACCCATAATTTTGGAGGGAAGAGGAATATTTCATCCAATGGTTTTAAAGCATTGTTGATCGAAAATAACAAAGGAAAGAAAAAGAACCATCCAAATCCAATCAGGACTAAGTAAACAAATATGTCCCCGGCTCTTGACCTATTCGGTTTTCTTTTTTTCAATATACGCATACTCATATGATATCTTGTCTCCCTTACTTATACTTTAACCTATCCCGTGCCCGGTACTATCTTATATGGTACCTTGGGGGAGTAACAGAGTACTGTCTTATCAGGTACCGACCTTGTTCAACATGGCACTTACGCCCCTCTTGGATAAAATCATGACCAGGAACAATATGGTTGCAATCGCTGACGCATAACCCATATCAAATCGGATAGAACCGTAATCCATCAGATGCGTAACCACCGTACTCGCCTTATAATCCGTACTCGGGAAGCCACAGAGTGCATTTGCAACATCGCCGACATTAAAGGACTGTGTAATTGCCATAACAGCACCAAACAAAAGCATCGGTTTCATATTCGGGAGTGTAATATACCAGAGCTCCTGCCATCTGTTCTTGATTCCATCCACATAGCCGGCTTCGTACTGGTCCTCACTGATGGTCTGGAGACCTGCGATGAAGGACAGGAAGCCTGTGCCAAGACTCATCCATAAAACAACGACGATAATCACGGACATCATATACTTCGGATCGGTCAGCCATAGGATCGGTCTGTTGATGATACCCGCATCCAGCAGGATCGCATTCGCCGGTCCATAAGCATCATTACTGAACAAAATGCCGAACAGCATGAACATATTCGCTGCAATCGTAGGAGCATAAAATATCAGCACGAATACGGACCTTAAGTATCTCGGAAGCTCATGGATCAGCCAGGCAAACAGGAACGCCATGATATAGCCTACCGGCCCCGTCAGAACCGCCAGCAGGAAGGTGTTCTGAACGGAGATCAGGAACACATCATCGGCCAGGATCAGATTAATATAGTTCTGCAGGCCGATCCACTTCGGTGGAGTTAATATATTGTAATAGGTAAAGCTGTAAAAGATTGAGATGACAACCGGAGTTACGAAAAACACCAGGAATAGTAAAGCAAAAGGAGCCAGAAACGCATATTGCACCCTGCTTTTCCACATCAGCTTCATCGTATATGCCGCATCTCTCTTCTTCCTTGCCTTCCATTGATCGAAATTAGAACTCATAAACCTACCTCTCCTCCCAATATCTATTAGTCTAAGCCAAGCTCCTTACGCTTATAGGTGATTTCTTCATTGATGGTTCTGGTATAATCCAGCAATGTCTCTCTCGCATCCTCCTTAGCGTAAGCAACCTTACGGAAAGCATTGATCATATGACGGATCGTGGAGTATCCTCCTGCGACTACGGGGGTACCCTTCACCCATTTCCACTGTTCTTCCAGAACCGCTGCATTCTCATTGCTCCAGGAAAGCTGCTCAAAGGTAACCTTATTTGCTGTGGCATATCTGGCGGCGGCGCCCATGATGCTTTCCAGCTCTCTTGCATAGCGCACCTTAACGTCCGAACTCGCCCACCATTTCAGGAACTTCCAGCAGGCATCATAGTTTTCTGCGTCCTTCAGCATGATGGAAGCCTGCCCATAACAGGATACGGAACGGTCTATCGTTCCATCCGGCTTGAGCGTGCCCGGTAGCAGGGCAAAATCCCATTCACCCCTGATCTCGGGAGCAAATACGCTTAATACATTATACCAGTTATAATCCGCTACACCGATCGGCATCTCACCGGAACGGAAACGGTTGACAAAGTCATAAATCAGAGGAGATCCGTAATGGGTAAAAAACTGTGTATATTTTTCAAAGGCTGTTACCGATTTCTCATCATCCAGCAAGGCTTTTGTCTGATCCTCATTATAAAGCTCCGCGCCCGCCTGGAACATCATGGATACCATACCGGAAGGATCCGGGCTCTTGGCACCGTTGATTTCTCTGTCCGTGGACGGCAGCGCAAACTGAAGATTCTTCTTATTAAGTACAGGCATCAACGCGATTACATCATCCCAGGTCTGAGGCAGATCCTCAGGAATCTTTAATCCGAGCTCACCCTCCAGAATGTCCTTTCGGTAGTACAATACGTTGAAGATCTGCGTCTCCGGCAGACCATAGATTCCACCGTTGAATTCATAAGGAACAAATGCACTGTCATAGTACTCGGAAGCCACCTCATCAAAGTCTTCGAATTGTGTGAGATCGACCGCAGCATCACGCAGTGCATAATCCACAGGGATGCCGTTATCTACAGTAAGTGCGATATCCGGTCCTGTTCCGGCAACCACTGCAGGAAGAAGCGTTCCGGGATCAACAAGCTTCACATTGACACCGATTCCCGTTTCCGGTGTGAAGGACTCATCGAGCATATTCTTAAGGATGGTAGCCTGGTCACGGCCGGAGATCAGCCACACATCAATGGTTTCACCGGTATACACATTCCCTACCGTGGTATAGTCCTCAAAGAACGATGCGGTAAAGGATTTCAATTCGTGAGCAACTTTACCGAAGAAGGTTTCCTTTACCTTCGGTAGCTTGGCTCCGGCTGCATTAATATAGATATAATCCACGTCCAGCTGGGAATTGCTCAGGTTAAGAA
>JAEZJW010000148.1 GCA_023415595.1 Bacillota bacterium | reverse complement strand
TTTAATATTTTAGCTCCATCATTTTCTGTCCAATAATATGATCCTCCTTTATATTCGGTCATATATTTTACATAAGCAATATCCAGAGTTTCTGTATCAATGGTATGATTATTCTCAGAATAATCTTTGCCTGCAACAGAAAGAGTGGTCTCCAGCATACTCATAGTATCATTGTTATAATTACCCGTCCTAACAGAGCCTATCATGGCTTGGATCGCATACATTCTAGTATTGTATTCATTGCTCCGATACCCCATATTGTTTATCGGCATAGGGCCAAAAATCTCTATCTCCATTCGGAGTACTTTATATGCTTTTTCCAGCTTACTTGAATCCTGCCACCACTTATCATTAAAATATCCATCAGTTCTACTCCAAAAGAGACTGTTTATTTTAGACCAGTCTGCCTGATAAGCATCTGCCGGACCTTCATAATCATTGGTTTTGATGTATTTTCGCCGTTCACTCCCCTCGTATTTATAGTAATATGAATTTTCTGAGAGGGATTTTTCAATCGACCTAGAATTATAGGAATCAAGGGGACCATTATATTCTTCGGTGACTATGTATTCGCGTTTCTCACTCCCATCATATCTTTCATAATATTCATCCTGCCAAACAGTTTCTCTGAAGGAGCCGTTATATCTTGTGATATACTCATGTCCGCTCGGATCCCAGTAGATAATCGGATTATTCGCACAATATGTATACAGGTTCAGACTCAGCGGATCATCTGCCTGTCCACGGTAGGTATCCTCTGTGATAAATCTTGCTGTGGTGCTGTCATAATATCTTGCATTCAGGTAATACAGTCCACTTTCAATGTCATGCTGATAGCCGGCAAATTTGATGCTATTATTTGCATCACCTGTCTCTGCAAGGACATTACCGAAGGCATCATAATCATAGGTAGCTGCGATATCTCCTTCAGCATTAATTAAGGAGGTTACATCCCCATGGGCATTATACAGGTAATAATATTCCTCCGTACCTCCATTTGCTGTTGCTTCCCTGTATAGCAGGGTTCCGCTTCCGTATACATTGAAGGCAGTCTGGCGGTTAGCTCCATCCGTCTCCAGTACCACCTTGTCATACTCATAGAGATATCTGGTGGTATTACCGTTTACGGTCTTCTCTATACGGTAACCCTGGGCATTGTAACGGTATTCGGAGGTGCTGTTCTCTGACTTTGTCTCTGTCAGGCGGTTGAAGTGGTCATAGGCGTAGAGGGTCATATCCTTCGTACCGCTTCCTATCATGCCGTCCTTACGGATGATCAGTCCGAAGTTCGGAAGGACATTCCCTGCTCCTGTCCCGTTATCTTTCAGCTGGTTAATACCTGTAGTTTTATTCAGCATGTTGCCATTGCCGTCATAGCTGTACCTGGTCAGCTCTCCGCTTGTGGACAGGGTAGAGATAAGGCGGTTTTGGGAATTATAGGTATAGGTAGTCTTTACGGAGCCTTCCCCTAATTGTACTGTCTCGGTTCTGCGGTTTCCTGCCCCGTCATAGGTATAGCTTGTGACTCTTCCCTCCGGTTCGGTTACGGTACTGAGCCGGTTCAGGCTATCATAGGTATAGGCAGTGGTCCCCTTGGCTTCCGTCTTCGTCAGCTGGTTTCCGGCGCTGTCGTAGGTATACTGGTAGGAAGAGAGCGTAGCACCATTCTTGCCTGCATTGATCAGGCTTGTGATCTGTTTATTCTTATTATAAGTATAGGTCTGGGTCGTCCCATTCGGATAGGTGATCCGGCGGCGGCTTCCGTCAGGATAATAGCTGTATTCCGAGGGTTCTTCCTCACCTAGCTGTACCAGGGATAATCTTCCTGCTCTGTCATAGTTATTAAGTGTCACATTCCCCTTCGGGTCCGTGGTTCTTTCAGCGTATTCTCCCTCTGCGCTTCCCGAAAGGTCATATTCATAGCTGCTCTCTCCGATACCGGGAACAATCTTAGTGAGGTTTCTGTTCAGTGCATCATAGGTCCTTACCGTAGTTCCGGTCGAATCCGTCATGGTGAGGAGGCTCCCGTTATCGTCGTAGGTATAGCTCTGCAGCTCCCCTCCGGCATCCTCTGATAACAGCCTTCCGAAGCTGTCATAGACATAGGCTGTAACCACACCGTTACGGTCTGTCTTCGTAGCCATTAGGCCATTGGCATAATAGGTATAGCTTTCTGTCCTGTCAGACTTCCCGTTTCCATCAGGATCGATCCGTGCAGTAAGAAGGTTTGCAGCGTTATAGGTATAGGTCGTGGTATTCCTGTTTCCATCCGTCTGGGAGATGACGTTACCGTTCCCATCATAGGCATAGGAGGTCCTGTTTCCCAGGGCATCGACGACACTCACCAAATGGTTCTCCCCGTCATAGGCATAGGTGGTCGTATTCCCGTTCCCATCCGTCAGGCTGTTCAATTTCCCGCGGGAATCGTAGGATTGATAGGTACGATTACCTTCCCCGTCCGTAGTCTCATTCTGCCTTAAGTTCCTGTCGTAGTGGTATATCGTTTCATTTCCTAAGGCATCGAAGGAGCTTTCCTGTGCATTGGCATCGTTATACATCAGCTGCTGTACGATGCAGCCATAGGCATCCTTTACTTCCACTAACCGATTGATTCCATCATACATCATCCGGGTAGAGTTGCCAAGGTGATTTGTTTCGGTTAGCGTTTTACCGTTTGCATCATAGGTATAAGCCGTTGTCTGACCCAAAGCATTCGTCACGGTCAGCTTACGGCCGAGTGCATCATAGGTCATAGAAGAAGTATTGCCGTTACCATCCGTACTGGATAATACATTCCCGTTCAGGTCATAGGACATACGGGTAGTGATCGATCCTTCCCCTGACTCCCCGGATACTTTAATGCTTAAGTTCCTTCCGAAGCTGTCATAGGTGTAGGTTGTCATGGTACCTGTTCCATCCTTTGACAGTGCTAATTTCACCTGTAAATTATACTGGTTAATAGTACGGTTGCCCGGTATTGTGGCATCTCCCGGGGTTATGATTTCGGACACCTGTCCGAACGTATTCCATTTCTGCCGTGCGGTATTACCATTCCCATCCGTTATAACTATGGCGCGTCCAAGAAGATCATAGGTAAGGGTAGATTTGATGCGGTTATTCACTATAGTTTGAAGGACATTACCGGCACCGTCATAGGTATAGGTATAGACTGCTCCGTTATATGCTTCCTTAATCTTCTGCCCGAGTCCGTTGTAAGTATATTTCACCGTATAGGGAAGACCTCTGTAAGCTGTCTCTGCATCAGTTACATACTCCGGCATTCCGGCCAGGTTATAATCCGTCTCTGTGGAATTACCCAGAGCGTCGGTTGTCTTTGTGATATTTCCAAGGGTATCGTATTCATAGGTATTCGCTGCTATCTGAACCCACTCTCTGGTCCAGCCACCTGCCGCGGTTCTGGTCATCTTCTGATAGATTTCCGTCTGCTTAGTGACTCTTCCGAGCTCATCATACTGATACTCGGTACGTTCCAGGTCTTTTAACGCCGTTCCCTCCTGATAATTCTTAGGAGATACAGATGCTGTCTTCCTTCCCATCCGGTCATATACGGTATAGGAGGTGTTCCTGAGGGCATCGGTTACTTTGATCTGATTCCCTCTGGCATCATAGGAATAGGTTGTAGTATTACTCATAGCATCGGTTTCACTGGCAGGCTGTCCATCCCAGGTATAGGTCCGCGAGGTAACCGCTTCACTGACCGGCTTCCCGGAAGCATCCTTCAGTGTCCTCGATGTGGTCAGAATACGGTTCAGGGCATCATAGGTATAGGTGGTGGTATTTTCGGTAGCATGACCAGGTTCCCGTTCAGATCGAACTCACTGCTTTCTATGACATCTATCTCAGAATCATCCGAATAGTCATTCCCGGCGATATCTCCGGCTCTTACCTTCCTGGTGATGCTCAGAGGAAGGTCGAGGTAATGATAGGTATTCTCAGTAACTAAAGTATCCCCTTGTGATTCTGTATTTTCTTTACGTATAACCCTTCCTCAACCATCGTAATCATAAATATAGAGCCACAATACGAAATCAAGAGATATCGTATTGTGGCGATTTTACTCCCCCCAATGCCCGTTGATATTCAACACAGTCAGTATATGCCATATTACGTGACTAACCAAGATAATGCTGTCCATGGAAAATATCCGTGACTTTGAGGGGACAATAAGGTTTAGTAAAACAGTTTGTCTGGTTCTAAGTTGCTTATATTACGTTAGCACTTTTTCCTATGTTATTGAATACCTGCGTTCTTTATATTCAATAGTTATTATTATATCCTTTCCATTCACTATTGATTTTTTATACAAAGTAACTTTTCCTTCATGAATGTTATTAGAATTTTGCGACTTCACACTAAAAGCTTCATTTTTGCACAAATAATCAACATAATATTGTACATCATTAATCACCTCTTCAATATTATAATATTTGTATTGTTTAACCAACATATCACTTGTTGTTTTACTTGATACACTTGAAACTTTTCGTTCTCCTAGAACATATCTAACTGAGGCAACTTTATCCCCTGCCAAGTTATAATATTGCAATTTGCTAACGTTTTTAGTCACTATTATAGAAACTATAAACGTTGCTACAAATATTATTATTATAAAAGAGGACAATATTAATAGTAGATTTTTTTTTGGCTTAATCATGCTTACTCCTTTTGAAATTAAGATTCATGCTTTTGGCTTCCAATTAGCATCATATTTTTCCTCATTAAGGAATATAGTTGTTTGTGTACGATTTGCATTTACAGTACCAACATATTTTTCCCATCCAAATATGCTAAATAATATAATTAAAATTGTAGGAATATGACTTTCATACAAGATTTCAATTGTTTCAAAACCGTTCCCCAAACAAATATCATTTCTTTTGATAATACCAACTTGTATATCATTTTCCCAAATAGTAACAACACATTTTGAATGTCCTTTTATTAAATAAGTATTTCTATCAATTATAATTGAAAAAAATCTACCATTAGATTTAAGAACACAATTATCTCGTAATCCTTCCATTTTTAATATATATTTAGCTCTTAATCGAGGAATTAATATGCTTATTAGGACAAGCCACCGTCTAAACATATTATCGTCTTCAAACCTACATACTTCTATGTTTTTATATTTTACAATATAAAAAGGTTTGGAGTACAAACTATTTCTTTTTGCGTATCCCATATAAATATCCGTGTCAGACTCAAGAGATTCGTATTTATAACACTGTGTTCTAGAGTTAAAAGATCTGCTTAAAAGAATCCTCATTATATCCTCCCATAAATTAGTTACTTAACTATACCAATGGTAACAGACGCTCCAAACAATGCGCTCAAACCTGCTTTAAATTCAATTCCTTCTGTATACGTTAGTTTTAATTCGCCGCCCAATCCAAATGCATACCCTCCAACACCTATTTTAATTTTATAATCGGTAAATGGTATGGGAATTTTTAAATATCCATCAGCATTTACTAATGAGCCCATAGCCCCTAATTCTATACCCTCTTGAAGGTCGGCTTCAGCAACTCCTTCAACTTTTATAGCACCTATACCTCCACCACCATATTTATAATCCGCTTGAGTATTCGCCATTTCCATACTAACTGAACCTATACCAACGGCTACATTACTATGCTCACCTCCAGTATCACCGTATTCCAATTTACCAACTACAACATGGGGTCCCTCAACATCCATTACAAATGAATTAGCTGTAATACCATAAGATGGATCTGTTTTTGGGGTATTTACCATTATCTTGCTTTTTTTACCGGCATCTATATAACCTATATTTCCGACATTAGCAAAAGCCATAATATTTTTCTTACCAGAGTGTATAGAATCTATATATCCAGTATTATCAAAAACCAAAGCACTTTTATTACCAGAATGTATAGAATCTATACTTCCACTGTTTTCTATATATGTACCACTATTATTACTAATATTAATTGAATTAATATATCCTGTATTTAGTAACTGTGTCGTACTCTTACTGCCAATAAAAACGCTTCCAATATTACCCTGGTTTTTTATAGTTGACTTGTCATTACTATACATATGAAGACTTTCAACATTACCATAATTAAAAACCGTACGGGTACTAGTACCGGTGCTTACAGAATTTACATTACCCAATATGCTAATTGTATTAAATTCCAGCATTTCACCATTATATTGCGACCATCCATTTTTACTAAAAGCTCTATATTTACTGTTTTCAATACTAATAAGCATACCATCTTTAGTAACAGTAATAAAATCCGGATCAGTAGCTGATTTGCCACTTCCTTCAGTTTCATTCTTATGCCCGCTCGGATCAACATACTTGATCGGATTATTCTGACAATATGTATACAGATTTAAGCTCAGCGGATCATTCGCCTTACCCCTGTAGGTATCCTCCGTAATAAACCTTGCTGTCGTACTGTCATAGTACCTGGCATTCAGGTAATATAATCCGCTTTCCTTATCATGCTGGTAGCCTGCATACTTGATGCTGTTACTGGTAGTTCCGGTTTCGACTATGATATTTCCGAAGGCATCATAATCATAGGTGGCGGCGATACTTCCTTCTGCATCCACCAGTCCGGTGACATCCCCATGGGCATTATAGAGGTAATAGTAATCCTGAGCCTCAGTTCCGATACCCGCTTCCACTGACCGATAGAGCAGAGTTCCGCTTCCGTATACCTGGAAGGTTTTCTCCCTGTTGCTTCCATCGGTTTCAAGCACTACTTTATCATATTCGTAGAGGTATCTCGTGGTTTCCCCATTTGATGTCTTCTCTACGCGGTAGCCCTGGGCATTATATCGGTACGCTG
This sequence comes from Bacillota bacterium, assembly GCA_023415595.1. Taxonomy (GTDB): domain Bacteria; phylum Bacillota; class Clostridia; order Lachnospirales; family Lachnospiraceae; genus Mobilitalea. The sequence continues at coordinate 34,643 of JAEZJW010000148.1, read as the reverse complement.
CCCTGGTATTCTCCGACTTCGTACCTGTCAGGCGGTTATATCGGTCATAGGTGTACAGGGTGAGGTCCTTCGATCCGGTTCCGCTCTCCTGATCCTTACGGATGATCAGTCCGAAATTCGGCAGGCTTGTCCCTGTTCCTTCACCAATCGTTGCTAAGGCACTGATTCCGGCTGACTTGCTGATCAGGTTACCATTATTGTCATAGAAATAGATCGTCTCGGCTCCGCTGGTAGACAGGGTCTTTGTAAGGCGGTTCTGCTTGTTGTAGGCATAAATGATAGTAGCTGCTTTCCCTGCCGACACTATCTTCTCAGTCTTGCGGTTTCCGGTACTGTCATAGGTGTAGCTGGTCTCTTTACCTCCCGGTTCTGTTACCTTACTGAGCCGGTTCAGGCTGTCATAAGCATAGGAGGTAGTTCCCTTTGCTTCCGTCTTGGTCAGCTGGTTTCCGTCAGGATCATAAGTATACTGATAGGAGGAGATTGTCGCCCCATTCTTCCCTGCATTGATTAGGTTGATGATCTGGTTCTTCTTATCGTAGACATAGGTCTCCATCGTACCATCAGGATAGGTGATACGGTAGCGTCTGCCGTTACGGTAATAGCTGTACTGGGTGGTATCGTCTCCTACTGTTACCCTAGAAAGCCTTCCTGCCTTATCATATGTATTAAGGGTTACATTCCCCTTCGGGTCGGTAGTTCGCTCGCAGTATTCTCCTGCCTCATCAGCGGGAAGGTCGTATTCGTAGGTGCTGGTTCCGAGCTCCGGTATCGTCTTGCTGATGTTACGGTTCAGTGCATCATATGTCCTGAACGTAGTTCCGGTGGAATCCGTCATAGTCAGGAGATTCCCGTTGGCATCATAGGTGTAGCTCTGTATGTCGCCTCCGGCATCCTCTGATAACAGCCTTCCTAAGCTGTCATAGGTATAGGTTGTGGTTACTCCGTTACGGTCAGTTTTGGATGCCATCTTTCCATTGGCAAAATAGGTATAGCGCTCAGTCTTACTTGCATCTCCTTCTCCCTGAGGATCTATCTTGGCTACCAGCAGTTTTGCTGCATTATAACGGAAGGTAGTGGTGTTGACGTTACCGTCGGTCTGGGAGATCATATTTCCGTTATTATCATAGACATAGCTGGTCCGGTTACCAAGCGCATCGGTAACGGAGGTTAAACGGTTCTCGCCGTCATAACGGTAGCTTGTCACATTGCCATTGGCATCGGTACGGGTTCGTACATTACCTCTGCTGTCGTAGGCTACATAGGAGGTATTCCCCTCGCCGTCCACCGTTCCGGTCTGGCGAAGGTTCCTGTCATACAGAAATCCTGTCTCATTATGTAAGGCATCAAAGGAACTGGTCTGTGCATTGGCATCATTATAATGGAGCTGCTTTACGATGTTATTCAGCGCATCCCTCTGCTCTACCATCCTGTTGATTCCATCATACATCATCCGGGTAGAGTTGCCAAGGTGGTTTGTCTCGCTTAGTGTATTACCGTTGGCATCATAGGTATAAGCTGATATCTGTCCTAAAGCATTTGTTACAGTCAACTTACGATTAAGTGCATCATAGGTCATGGAGGTTGTATTGCCGTTACCATCGGTACGGGATAATACATTACCGTTAAGGTCATAGGACATATGGCTGGTAACAGAAGCTTCTCCGGAATCTCCTGTTACTTTAATGCTTAGGTTCCTTCCGAAGCTGTCATAGGAATAGGTTGTTACCACGCCAAGACTGTCAGTCTTCTTAATTAGGTTTCCTTTTACATCATACTGGTAAGTGGTCCTGTAGCTGTCTATTGTGGAATCCCCGGGAGTCCTGACCTCTGAGTTTTTATTCAGTGCATTCCACTCCTGATATGAGGTATTGCCAAGTCCATCTGTAGAGCTTAAGACCCTTCCGATCAGATCGTAGGTTACAGTGGATTTCGTTATGCCATTGATCTCAGTTCTCAACAGATTTCCAGCTCCGTCGTAGCTGAAGCGGTATATTTCTCCATCATAGATTTCACCGGTCTTCTGACCGAGTCCGTTGTAAGTATATTTCACCGTATAAGGAATCCCTCTGTAAGCAGTCTCTGCATCAGTTACGTACTCCGGCATTCCGGCCAGGTTATAGTCAGTTTCAGTGGAGTTTCCCAGGGCATCGGTTGTCTTCGTGATATTCCCCAGGGTATCGTATTCATAGGTATTCGCTGCTATCTGTACCCACTCTCTGGTCCAGCTTCCCGCAGCGGTCCTTGTCATCTTCTGATAGATTTCCGTCTGCATAGTGACTCTTCCGAGCTCATCGTACTGATACTCGGTACGTTCCATATCTTTCAGCGCAGCACCTTCCTGATAATTCTTAGGAGATATAGATGCTGTCTTCCTTCCCATCCGGTCATATACGGTATAGGAGGTGTTCCTGAGGGCATCGGTTACTTTGATCTGATTCCCCCTAGCATCATAGGAATAGGTCGTAGTATTGCCCATGGCATCGGTTTCACTGGCAGGCAGCCCGTCCCAGGTATAGGTCCGTGAAGTAACTGCTTCACTGACCGGCTTCCCGGAGGCATCCTTCAGCATCCTAGATGTGGTCAGGATACGGTTCAGGGCATCATAGGTATAGGTGGTGGTATTTCCCGCAGCATCAACAGACCTGACCAGGTTCCCGTTCAGATCATACTCACTGCTTTCTTTGACATCTATCTCGGAATCATCGGAATAGTTATTCCCGGCGATGTCTCCGGCTCTTACCTTCCTGGTGATGCTCAGAGGAAGGTCGAGGTAATTATAGGTATTCTCAGTAACCAGGGTTTCTCCCGCTGATACTGCATCTTCTTTCCGTATAACCCTTCCCCGTCCATCATAGGTATAGGCAGTTCTTCTTCCATCGGAATCGGTTTCCTCAGCTATATATGTATCCTCATACAAATACTGTTTCACATAGCTATCCGAAGGTGCCGGATTGGAGGGGTTTTCAGGATCATAGGTTACCAGGCTCTTTCCGGTCCTCTGCTCTGTTACACGGCCGGCCTTGTCATAGGTATAGCCTGTCCAGGAATACTTCGTGATGCCTTCCTCTACGGACATCGGCTTATAAGTTCCAGTCAGGTTCCCAAGGGCATCGTACTGATGATAGGTGATGGCTCCGTTCGCAGCTACGGATAGCTTCATAGTGCCGTCCTTATTGTAAGCTGTCCTTACCCTGCTGTAGCTGCCATATTGGACCTCCACCTCTCTGCCGGCATAGTCTTTTATGGTTGTCACCGTTGACTTCTGGCTGGAATCGGCATAGGAGGTTATCGTGGTCTGTGTGTTGCAGTCCATTAAGACCCAATAGTTTGCTTCACTTAAGAGCACCTCAGGAGCTGTTGCATTCTCTTTAAAATAGGTCTTCGTCGGTCGTTTCAGGACATCATATTCATAACGGTAGATGGAACCGTTCGGCTTCTTCTCCGTCTGCTTATTCCCGAAGATGTCCCAGGTATATTCCGTACGGTTTCCTGCAGCATCTGTTAGTGCTTTCTGATAACCGTTGTCATACCATTCGTACTTTGTACCTGCTGTCCCTGAATATATCCCGTTAGCAAGATTATCCTGTGCTGGCTTATACTGCTCCGGATTTACTTCCAGAAGTGTATATTCGGCCGGATCATAGATTGTGCGCTTTACTCCTCCGTCCGGGTGTATCTCACGGATCACCATGCCGTTCTTATCATAATTCCAACTGAATGTATCTCCTGTCGAAGTTGTTTCCGACAGCTTCTGTCCAATACTGTCATAGGTATAGGTGGTTGTATTCCCTGCGGCATCGGTTACCGAGGAAGTGTCACCATTACTGTTATAGGTATAGGTCGTGGTATTTCCCTCCGGGTTGGTAACTGACTTCAGCAGGCCTTCCACGTTGCAGCCGAAGGAGGAATTCGCACTGCTCTTCGTATAGTACTCATAGGAGGTTACTGTGAAATCCGTCGTGTTCCCTGCCATATAATCCCTTATTCCATTCAGGGGCTGTACCTTCTTAAGCAGACGTTTTCCACTGGGATCATAGATATAGAAGGTCCTCCTATGGGGAATGAAGGTATCCCCCTTCATTTCCCCCAGGCAGAACGGCTTTTAAGTACCAAGGGCAAGATTGCTGATGATTATATCTCACAATGTGAGCCACCGTGTGCCCCTGTGTCGCATTTTAGCTGCCGCCATAGGGTAAGTTCGAAGGTGAGGACGAATTTGACGGCTTTGTGCAGGAAATAATCAGATGAATTATTCGGCAGCAAATTGCCCTTAATTATCCCTTTTGCAGAGTGAACCCTACGGTCGAAAGACCATGCAGGTTAAAAGAGGGTGCACCTTTGGGCGCTCCCACCGGTTCACAGCGGTCGGCAATGCCGACGCTCAGAGCTTTTAGCAAACAAAAGCAGATTTCCTCTAGGTCGCTGTAAATTAGGCAAAGTACACCCTTTAGGTGGCTGTGATTACTGTAAAGGGGCTAAACTTCAAGTTTTCCAAGGTGTCTATTAAGGTTCATTGCTGACCCTTATGGTTTATAATTCTTCACCTTCTACCCATATTTCATCACATTTTGCAGTTAGCCATCTTGGATTATCATCAACAGTTTTGATACTTACTTCTAATAAACCATTATTGTTTTTAGCTAAACAATGTGTGATTGTGTACCAGCTAAAAACGTATGATTGTAGCTCAATTTTTGATAGATCGCTAAAAACTTGGGGCATATTAAATACTGCTTCTCTACAGTTTTTTAAGCGTATTGTTAACTCTCTGTTCTTATTTCTGCCATCTTGAGTATCCCAATAATAATCAACTGCAACCAGTAAATCTAGCATATTAGAATCCCAATTAATACTATTCACAATACTATCTGTGAAATCAAAATTGCTGTTAAAAACCTTAAAATCTTTTGTAAGTATCAAACTATCACCTCTTATTGTCCGAAATAAAAATGGGTTAAATCTCCAAATTCTTGTTTGTAGCATTGCTTGGGAATGATCCGTTATTATCTAAATAGCCGCCACCTTTGTTTTGAACTCTAAAATACGGAGTACCCTCCCCTGGAGTTGCATGGATTCTTACTTTTGTTCCGGTTACTGGATCAGTAAGAATTGTTGCAGGACCACTTTTGCCTCCGCCTGCTTCAACTGTTTTTGTCCATCCGGAGTTTTCAAGACTATTGATTAACTCGTTTGGATTAGCATTTTTGGCTATACTATTGAAGTCCTTGCCCGTCCATTTTACGTTCCCCGCTCCCTCAACCTTAATAGGATTCCATACACCCGTTCCTAAGTATCCGAATGGATCTGTTGTTGGCTTATAAGATTTGCCATTAATCAAAATGAAATCGGGATCATATGGTCCTTTCGGTAAGTATCCCGTCCCATTATTTGACCCACTTGGCCTTGGTGCCATTGTCATTCCTACAGAGAAGCAAATTTCAGCAATTCTTTGTTCGCGGTCCATACGGTCCATATCTGAAATAGTAAAACCGTTTTGATTTAAACGATATTCAAGCTTCGGCAGAAGTTCAGAAGATAATCCCAGTTGATATGCTTCTCTATCTGATACTTCTTCCTTTTCAAGTAATGACATATAGTCATCCACCTGATACATAGCAAAGTATAAGCCAACAACACCATAAGCATCTACTGCGGTTTTACTCAGCAGATTGCCATTTCCATCATAACTGTAACTGATCATCTCTCCGCTTGTGGAGAGGGTATAGGTAAGACAGTTCTGGGAATTATAGGTATATGTCGTCATACGGAGCCATTCCCTAATTATATTGAGCACTGTTACGTATGACCATCCCATATGTACAATATATGTGCCAGACACAATGAAGATATCAAGTTCCGTACTCACATTTCATCGTGCCTGGCATTTGGTTCTTTCCGCAGCGTTATATACTTATACTATGAAAAAAACTCTAAGAAAATATATTAGATGATAAAAATAATATTGACTATTGAATAATATCATCCTTGCTGATAAACGACGATTTTTCATTAGCTTTAGCATAGGTGTGCATCCACTTGATGTATAACACCGTTGTACATATAATTCATTATATTAAGAACCATGTAATATAGAAAATATCACAAAACAAAATGCTTATTGGCTCTTTGCTGTAATTTTATATCATCTTCGTCTTCATCATCAATTGGTCCATCTTTTAATTCTATTAAATAGCCAGAATAAAACTTTCCTTTAAAGTATGTTGGTGATAATGTTATTTTAGCATCCCCAAGTGTTTTCGAGACATCACTACCAAAGTAATTTAGCCAATGTATAGCTGTGGGTAATTTATCACCCCAATAGCCATCATATCTTCTAAGGTTTACATTATTGCCAATACATGCCCAGAATGGATTAAAAATACTTACACATTCTTTGAATAATGTAATCAATCTCTTTTTAACTTCAGAACTTTCGTAAATAGGTAATGATAATGGTAAATTCACAATAAAGTTATTTATAATACTTGAATTACTTGCCCCTACCAGCATACTAATACCTGCTGAATCATCTTCCTTTAGCGAAGAAAAAAAACTTACTCTGTATCCCAAATCAGGAAAAACAGTTTCATCTTCTTTGTTAATACCTTTTTGTAACAGTCCTTGTAACGTATCTAAACTCCAATCAAAATTTTGGGACTCCTTCTTTCTTTTAGCTACTATATAATTCGGAATTAGTTCTGGTCCAAATTTTTTCAAGGCTAATAAAAGTTCATGAGCTTTGTTTAGGCTTATTTGAAAGTCTTCATTAGAAGCATTTGCCCATAAAATTAACGAATGTCTCTGTAGCATATCTACCTCCATATTTATTTTAAAGGTTCAAAAATAAAGTTAATTCCTTTTATACCTTGGCTTTGGAAAAGACTTTTTGTTGCATTCATACTTGCCTGTTCTGAGAAATACCAGTTAATTTGTGCCCCCTCAGAAGCAACTATTTGTCTGTTTGCTTGATCAACTAAGCTATCCTTTCCTTTAAACCAATCATAGAATTCACCAGTTTTCTTGTTTACAAAGTTATTATAGCTTCCTTTTGTTTCAATAAGTGTTCCATTATGTTCACCATCAAATTTAACACCGTTTTGTAAAAACGCCTGACCTTCTTTTCCAGTAATTTGCTGTTGATACGCCCTTGAAGCATCGCTCATACTTTCATTCACATTTACCCATTTACCACTTAGTGTATTACCAATTCCCTCAACTTGAATAGGATTCCATACACCCGTTCCTAAGTATCCAAATGGATCTGTTGTTGCCTTATATACTTTACCATTAATCAAAATGAAATCGGGATCATATGGTCCTTTTGGTAAGTATCCCGTCCCATTATTTGACCCGCCTGGCCTTGCTGCCATTGTCATTCCTACAGAGAAACAAATTTCAGCAATTCTTTGTTCGCGGTCCATACGGTCCATATCTGAAATAGTAAAACCGTTTTGATTTAAACGATATTCAAGCTTTGGCAGAAGTTCAGAAGACAATCCCAGCTGGTATGCTTCTCTATCTGATACCTTCTCCTTTTCAAGTAAAGACATATAGTCATCCACATGATACATAGCAAAGAATAAGCCAACAACACCATAAGCATCTACTGCATCTGCTACATACATTTGTTGATAACTATTTAATGTCTTAAATATCGGTGCCTTAACTAAGTCATCATAAGTATACTCTACAGGATTAAGATCGTATATATCATTATTTTTAGAGTCAAGCTTTAATTTTTTCTTAGAACTAAAGCCTTCGGTACGATAGTAAAAATCCTCCTTAAACAATCTGTCATCAATAATGGTTTCATTATTAAAACTGAATAGTTCATTTGTCTTATATACTTTAGTAACCTTATTAGCAGTAATGATAATGTTATCCTTGTACTGGAACATTGTCGCGCCAGCTTCATCAATTAATGTATCAAGCTTCCACAGTTCATGCCCGGTTGGATCCCAGTATTTAATCGGATTATTCGCACAATAAGTATACAGATTCAGGCTAAGCGGATCATCTGCCTGTCCGCGGTAGGTATCCTCTGTGATAAATCTTGCTATGTTACTGTCATAATATCTGGCATTCAGATAATACAGTTCGCTTTCTTCATCATACTGGTAGCCTGCATATTTGATGCTGTTATTAGCGCTTCCTGTCTCTGCAAGGATATTGCCGAAGGCATCATAATCATAGGTGGCTGCGATATCTCCTTCAGAGTCAATTAAGGAGGTTACATCCCCATGGGCATTATACAGGTAATAATATTCCTCCGTGCCTCCATTTGCTGTTGCTTCCCTGTAGAGCAGGCTTCCGCTTCCATATACGTTGAAGGCAGTCTGGCGGTTAGCTCCATCCGTCTCCAGTACCACCTTGTCATACTCATAGAGATATCTTGTGGTTTGTCCGTTAACGGTCTTTTCTGTACGGTAACCCTGTGCATTGTAACGGTAGCCGGAGGTGTTATTCTCTGACTTTGTCTCTGTCAGGCGGTTGAAGTGGTCATAGGAGTAGAGGATCATATCCTTCGTACCGCTTCCTGCCACGCTATCCTTACAGATGATCAGTCCGAAGTTCGGAAGGACATTCCCTGCTCCTGTACCGTTATCTTTCAGCTGGTTGATGCCTGATGTTTTATTCAGCAGGTTGCCGTTGCCGTCATAGCTGTACCTGGTCAGCTCTCCGCTTGTGGACAGGGTAGAGATAAGGCGGTTTTGGGAATTATAGGTATAGGTAGTCTTTACGGAGCCTTCCCCTAATTGCACTGTCTCGGTTCTTCGGTTTCCTGCCCCGTCATAGGTATAGTCTGTTACTCTTCCCCCCGGTTCGGTAACGGTACTGAGCCGGTTCAGGCTGTCATATGAGTAGCAAGTGGTACCCTTGGCTTCCATCTTCGTCAGCTGGTTTCCGGCGCTGTCGTAGGTATACTGGTAGGAAGAGAGTGTAGTACCATTCTTCCCTGCATTGATTAGGCTTGTGATCTGTTTATTCTTATTATAAGTATAGGTCTGGGTCGTCCCATCCGGATAGGTGATCCGTCGGCGGCTTCCATCCGGATAAAAGCTGTATCCCGTGGGATCTTCCTCACCAACCTGTACCAGGGATAGTCTTCCTGCCCTGTCATAGGTTCTGACTGTCACATTCCCCTTCGGGTCTGTTGATCCTTCAGCGTATTCTCCCTCAGTGCTTCCCGGAAGGTCATATTCATAGCTGCTCTCTCCGATACCGGGAACAATCTTAGTGAGGTTTCTGTTCAGTGCATCATAGGTCCTTACCGTAGCTCCGGTCGAATCTGTCATGGTGAGCAGGTTCCCATTATTATCATAGGTATAGCTCTGCAGCTCCCCTCCGGCATCCTCTGATAACAGCCTTCCGAAGCTGTCATAGACATAGGTTGTAACCACACCGTTACGGTCTGTCTTCGTAGCCATGAGCCCATTGGCATAGTAGGTATAGCGTTCTGTCCTGTCCAGCTTCCCGTTTCCGTCAGGATCGATCCGAGCAGTCAGAAGGTTGGCAGTATTATAGGTATAGGTCGTGGTATTCCGGTTCCCATCCGTCTGGGAGATGACGTTACCATTCCCATCATAGGAATAAGAGGTCCGGTTCCCCAATGCATCGACGACACTCACCAGACGGTTCTCCCCATCATAGGCATAGGTGGTCGTATTACCGTTCCCATCCGTCTGGCTGTTCACGTTACCGCGGGAATCATAGGATTGATAAGTATGGTTACCTTCCCCATCCGTAGTCCCATTCTGTTTTAAGTTCCTGTCGTAGTGGTAGATCGTTTCATTTCCTAAGGCATCGAAGGAGCTTTCCTGTGCATTGGCATCGTTATACATCAGTTGCTGTACGATGCGGCCGTAGGCGTCCTTTACTTCCACTAACCGATTAATTCCATCATACACCATCAGAGTAGAGTTGCCAAGATGGTTTGTTTCGGATAGTGTTTTACCGTTTGCATCATAGGTATAAGCTTTTGTCTGACCCAAAGCATTCGTCACGGTCAGCTTACGGCCGAGTGAATCATAGGTCATGGAGGTAGTATTGCCATTGCCATCCGTACTGGATAATACATTTCCATTCAGGTCATAGGACATACGGGTAGTGATCGATTCTTCCCCTGACTCCCCGGATACTGTGATACTTAAGTTCTTGCCTAAACTGTCATAGGTGTAAGCTGTCATCACACCAGTAGAATCCTTTGTCAGCATTAAATCACCTAGGATATCATACTGATAAATAGTACGGTTACCCGGTATCGTGGCATCTCCCGGAGATATTGTTTCGGATACTTGGCCTAATGCATTCCATTTCTGGAATGTCGTATTACCGTTACCATCCCTCAGTGCTATGGCACGTCCAAGAAGGTCATAGGTTACCGTAGATTTGATGCGATTATTCACCACGGTCTGGAGGACATTACCGGCACCGTCATAGGTATAGGTATAGACTGCTCCGTTATATGCCTCCTTAATCTTCTGCCCGAGTCCGTTGTAAGTATATTTCACCGTATAGGGAAGCCCTCTGTATGCGGTTTCAGCATCAGTTACATACTCCGGCATTCCAGCCAGGTTATAATCTGTTTCTGTGTAATTACCCAGGGCATCGGTTGTCTTTGTGATATTCCCCAGGGTATCGTATTCATAGGTATTCGCTGCTACCTGTACCCATTCCCGGGTCCAACCTCCCGCAGCAGCCCTGGTCATCTTCTGATAGATCTCCGTCTGCTTCGTGACTCTTCCGAGCTCATCGTACTGATACTCGGTACGTTCCAGATCCTTCAGCGCATTTCCTTCCTGATAATTCTTAGGAGATACAGCGGCGATCTTTCTTCCCATCCGGTCATATACGGTATAGGAAGTGTTCCCGATTGCATCCGTAACTTTGATCTGGTTTCCCCTTGCATTATATGCATAGGTTGTAGTATGACCCATGGCATCGGTATCACTAGCAGGCTGCCCGTCCCAGGTATAGGTACGTGAAGTAATCGCCTCTCCGAGCGGCTTACCGGAATCATCCTTTAGAATCTTTGTAGTGGTCAGGATGCGATTCATGGCATCATAGGTATAGGTTGTAATATTTCCTGATGCATCTGTAGACCTGATTAGATTACCATTCAGATCATACTCATACATTCCGGAAATATCTATCAAGTTATTATCCTTGTAGTCATATTTTGCTATGTCTCCAGCTCTTACCTTTCTTGTTATATTTACTGGAAATCCTAAGTAATTATATGTTTTCTCGGTAATCCTTGTCTCTTCTGTTGATACCGCTTCTTCTTTCTTTAATACCCTTCCTAACCCGTCATATGTATAGGCAGTTCTTCTGCCGTCGGAATCGGTTTCTTCAGCTATGTATGTATCCTCATATACATACTGCTTCACATAACAGTCCAAAGGTGCCGGATTGGAGGGATTTTCAGGGTCATAGGTCACAAGGCTCTTTTCGGTCCTCTGCTCTGTTACCCGGCCGGCCTTGTCGTAGGTATAGCCTGTCCAGGAATACTTCGTGATGCCTTCCTCTACGGACATCGGCTTATAAGTTCCGGTCAGGTTTCCAAGGGCATCGTACTGGTGGTAGGTGATCGCTCCGTTCGCAGCTACGGTAATCTTAATGCTGCCGTCCTTATTATAAGCTGTCCTTACCCTGCTGTAGCTGCCATATTGGACCTCCACCTCTCTACCGGCATAGTCTTTTATGGTTGTCACCGTTGACTTCTGGCTGGAATCGGTATAGGAGGTAACTGTGGTCTGGGTGTTGCAGTCCATCAGGATCCCATAGCTTGCTTCGCTAAGAAGTACCTCTGGAGCGGTTCCATTCTCTTTATAATAAGTCTTCGTCGGGCGTTTCAGGACATCGTATTCGTAACGGTAGATGGAACCGTTCGGTTTCTTCTCCGTCTGTTTATTCCCGAAGACATCCCAGGTATATTCCGTGCGGTTTCCTGCAGCATCTGTCAGCGCCTTCTGATAACCGTTGTCATACCATTCGTACTTTGTACCTGCTGTCCCTGAATATACCCCGGTAGCAGGGTTATCCTGCGCAGATTTATACTGCACCGGATTTACTTCCAGAAGTGTATATCCGGCCGGATCATAGACTGTGCGCTTGACTCCTCCGTCCGGGTGTATCTCCCGGATCACCATACCGTTCTTATCATAATTCCAGCGGAAGGTATCTCCTGTCGGGGTTGTTTCAGAAAGCTTCTGTCCGATACTGTCATAGGTATAGGTGGTTTTATTTCCTGCCGCATCGGCTACCGAGGCGGTGTCACCATTACTGTTATAGGTATATGTCGTGGTATTTCCCTCCGGGTCAGTTACTGATTTCAGCAGGCCTTCCACGTTGCAGCCGAAGGAGGAATTCGCATTGCTCTTCGTATAGTACTCATAGGAGGTTACGGCGAAATCCGTCATATTCCCTGCTACATAATCCCCGGTGCCATTCAGGGGCTGTACCTTCTTAAGCAGACGCTTTCCACTGGAATCATAGATATAGAAGGTCCTCCTGTGGGGAAGGAAGGTATCCCCCTTCATCTCACCCAGGCATTCTTCTATCACGTTATTCCACTGGTCATATACAAAGGTCTTAGCTCCGCCGTCCGGGTAGATGGCTCTCTTCACGTTACCGGTTGCCAGATCCACGTCATAGTCGGTCCGGTTGCCACTCCGGTCGATCTCTGCCTTGACATCCCCATAATAGGTGTTGCTGTCCTGGAAGGTGTACTCGGTTAATTTACTTCTTCCTTCCGGGTCCTGTACACGGATCGTGAACATGGCAGCATCGAAGTAATAGGTCCACTTCTTATTCTCATTGTTTGTGATTGTAGCGTTCCGCTGGTTCATGTTATAGCTGTAGTACCAGGTCTCCCCGGCAGCATCAGTTGTCTCTATGACTTTATTCTGTGCATCCCCGGGGCTATGGTTATAGGCGAGCTGTTGGAAGGTATGCCCATTCTGATCGATTAATTTCGTAAGAAACTGGGAGCTGTCATACTCATAAGTAAGTGTCCCGCCCTGGGGATCTGTTACCTTCGTAAGGAGATTGCTCGCATTATATTCATAAGCAACACTTCTTCCGGCAGGATCCGTCACTGCGGAAAGCAGGCTCTTGGCATTATAGGACAGGGTATATTCCCTGCCTGCCGTATCCGTGATCTTAGTAAGCTTACCTGACTGATAGGTCAGATTGATCCGGTTGCCGTTCTTATCCTCCATATAAATCATCTTGTGGTGGGAGGAATCAAAACCATATTTGTACTGATCCTTCGTCGTAAGAATATCCACCCCGGATATATTCCTTACGAAGGATGCTCTGGTTCCCTCCCCTATATACTTACCGTTTTTATAATGGAAGGCATGGGCACTTCCGTTCGGAAGGCTGACTTCAACGATATTTCCTTTATCCGTTACTACTCCTTCAAAACCGAAGGTCCATCCTCTACCGAGCAGGGTCTGTCTCTGATTCCTGGAATTATAGCTTCTGCTGATTTCTACTGAAAATCCCGGTGTCGGTATGCTCATATCCGTACAGGTGACGGAATAGTTACCGGAGGCAGGATTCACTCCTCCCTCACCATAATGGAAGCGTTCCACATTGCTGGCAAACTCGTCCATTATATACCAGGTATCAGCCTCTCCCTCTTCAGGTACGGGCAGGATATCATCATAATTACCCTCTCCGTCGTAATCATCCTCCGGCTGCAGCGTACCGGTAAGTGCACCAAAGGCATTCACCCGTCCGCCGGATGCTACTTTGCCCTCCAGGCTGCTGCAGGGGACAATCCCACCAAGAATTCGCTCCCTGATCCCTAAGCTATCCTCCTTCGGAAGATAGCTCTTTACCAGTGCTGCAATACCGCTGGTGACTGCCGCTGATACGGAGGTACCGCTATAGTAATCATAATCCTCAGTACTGCTATCCTCATCCTGCGGTATGGTACTGAGCACGCTGATGCCCGGTGCCGCCACATCTACATTCGCCCCATAGCTTGAGAAGGCGGGCAGGACACCCTTACTGTCCACGGCTGCAACAGAGAGAACGTTATCAATATCAAAGGCTGCCGGATAAGTCGGTTTCCCTGCCGTATCAGCTCCACGGTTTCCCGCTGAGCATATGAATAATATTCCGCTGCTTTCCATGGCATCCTTCAGTGCCAGGTTATTATCTGTTCCTCCAAAACTGCAGTTTACGATGTCCACTCCCATGTTCATGGCATATTCTATCGCTTCGATGGCATCCGACGTATAACCCATGGTTCCATGGATGAATTTTAGTGGCATTACCTTCGCGTTCGGGGCAACACCAACTACCCCACCGTTATCAGAGGAAGCGGCTATGATTCCTGCCACATAGGTTCCGTGGACATCCGTTGTTGCTGAATCAAATACACTTGAATCATCGTTAGAGAAGTCCCAGCCGTTCACATCATCGACATATCCGTTCCCGTCATCATCGATCCCATTCTCCGGGATCTCATCTTCATTGATGTATATATTGGCTGCCAGGTCATCATGTTCGATGTCTATTCCGGTATCAAGGATTCCCACTACCGTCTTACTGTTTCCAGTGGTCAGGTCCCATGCATTGATTACTCCGATATCGACCCCTGCCCTTCCCGTATAACCGTCCACATCCTGTCCGTCATTATACAGTGCCCACTGGTTCGTAAACTCCTGATCGGTAGGAATGCTATCAACCGAAAGGGGATAGTTAGGCTGTGCATACTCGACATTCGGGTCGTCATTCAGTTCCTTGATTACCTTGTTCAGGTCATCGCCTTCTCCGATTTCATAGACGCTGACCTTCTGCTTCCGCATATAATTCTTCTGGTCCAACTTCTTGGCCCTGGTCTTTGTTTGTACATTCTTTATCGTATTATCTCTCTTGGAATCATTCTTGTATTTAACGATAATGTCCGTCTTTTGATTACTCTTCTTCTTTTTTATCCTCTGCTGCTGAACGGATTCCTTCTTATCCTTACCATTATTATTTGCAGCATATGCCTCCGGAACGTAACAGTTCGTACAGACCAGTACTAAAGCAAGTATACCGGTTATTAATTTATTCCTGATGGAACTCTTCATCTATGTATTCTCCCTTCCTTATACGCTTTTATCTACCGTAAGGTAACCCCGTATAACAGGGTGGTCTCTCCGGTAACCTTGCTTCTGAATCTGATGCTGTTAACTAATCCGGTAAAACTGATACCACTTTCTTCCTCTACCACTATGGAGATACTTGTAGTTGTTCCCTGGTTATCAATCATGACATGTGCACCGATATCTTCAAGGTAGGTAGAATTTAGCTCCATTTCCGAGGTCATCTCACATGCATCTATCAGTTCTAACTCATCCGTGTTGTAGGTAAGTGTCAGTTTATAGGTTCCGAGCTCAACATTCGTGGCAGGAAGCAATACCGCAAAGGTCTCACCCTTGTATACTGTGGTGCTAACAGGCATCGGCTGCGAAAATTCAATCGGCTCTGACCATTGTCCGGCCATGTTATTTCTTATCGCTCTGATCCGAATTTTGCGCTCCATATAGAATAATGAGTAATCAAATTCATAGGATACCCCTTCCGTCGTCTGGACATTCACTCCGTCAATTTCTATTTCGTAACTGTCGTTGATTGACACAGGATTCCATGATATCTTAACTGTACCCTCCAGCATATCAGTTGTTACATTATTCGGCTTTACAACGATCGGTGTTATCGATATCCAGCTGCTCCAGGCACCGGTTGAAGTTCTGGAATTAGCCCTGACACGTATCTGATAAGTGTTTCCGGCTTCTAAACCCTCTGCTATGAATTCATTTGTTGTCGTATAATTAATTAACCCGCTATTTCTGATTTCAACATCATATGATGTAGCTCTTCTAACCGGATCCCAGCGCAAACGTATCACAGCACCATTCGTAGAATATACAGGTTGATATGGTTCACCGAATATATTTACCGGTATGCCCGGAAGCACTTCACTGGTCATAACACTTTTATCTTCGCTCCACTCCCCTGCCCCGGTCTCATTATAGGCCCTTACATTTATGATATAAGAACTGGACGGAATCAATCCTGTTAATACATAAGAAGTATTATTCCCAGAAACGAAAACTTGTCTTGCTCCCATTATCTCGTAACCAATAGCTCCGGGAACAGCCGTCCAACTAATCGTAATACTGTCAGGACCGGCATCAATTACAATATTCTCCGGTATCCCGGGTAATTTACGGGCTGTACGGAAGGTTACTTCCTCCGACCAATCTATCGACTGGATACCATCCTCCTCTACCACGGAACCTACCCTGATGTTATAAAGCTCTCCCGGTGTTGTAGAGATAGATATGCTTGTCCCTGTAACTACAGTTGGAGATAACATACCATTTATTTCGATTCGATAATTTGTTATCCCTGTTGCCTGATCCCACAGAAGCATAGTCGTTCCGTCATCAACCCGATAAAAGCTGATATTCTGCGGAGTAGTAGTGTATTGCAACCCTGTAGCTGCCAATATCGGTTCGCTCCATTCACTCTGGCCGCTTAAATTACCAGCCAGAACACGGTACTGGTGACTGCTGCCGGGCATAAGTCCGGTATGTACATAACTGGAATCTGATCCGGTATATATAATGGTGCTATCTGCTTCCAGCTGATAATAGGTCGCATCAGGCACAGCATCCCATTCAATAGTGATGATAGCTGATCCGGTTGCGATGCAGACCGGATACGGTGCAGATGGAATTGGAATGATAGGCGCAGATCCCGCTCCATCATCGGGTATTAATACAGGCATAGGTGCAGTCCAGCCGCCTTCCCCGCTTTCATTTATAGCCCGTACTCTTACTGTATGCTCAGAACCAGCAGCTGCCTCTTCCTGGAATGTATACTGGTATCCCAGAGCTTGCGTAACACCAACGATGATTCCATCAATTTCTACTTCATAATACGATGCCCCTTCCACTGGGTCCCAAAGTAATGAGATTTGACTCTCAGAAGGCAACACCTGAGTTATTACAGGAATATCCGGAATAAGTGGCTTTGCCCTATATGTTGCAAAACTGCTCCATTCACTCTTGCCATATACATTTCTGCTTCTGACTGCATAAACGTGTGTTGTTCCGGGTGCCAGCCCGTTATGTTCAAAGGTGGTTCCCGTTCCAATATTATATATCTGGCCATCCGCCTCAATTTCATATCCGCTGACCTCAACTGCGGAAGTCCATTCGATTGTAACACTGATGCTGCTTCCCGATACCAACGTTATTGTAGGGGGAACAGGCACATTTCCAAGGGTTTTTTTAACCAGATTCTGACTCCAGTCACTTTCACCGGTGGTATTCACTGCCTTTACCCGATATAAATATTCTGAGTCAGGCTGTACATCCGTATCTACATAATTAGTCCCAGGCCAATCCACTATCAGAATTGTTCCGTTCTTCTCAATCTGATAGCTTTGTGCATGCTCTGCCTCATCCCAGATTAAGGATATTCTATCTGCTTTCGCGGTTGCTCTCAGTCCACCCGGTACATGCGGGTAATCCATTAATGTTGCCGCAGTCATTACATCAGACCACTCCGTCTCCACATTAATAGAATTAAGCGCTTTAACACGGAAAGAATAGATAGTTTCCGGTAACAACCCGGTTACCTGATATGTAATAATGTTGTCGATAGCTACTAAACCGGCGATATCAATCTCTCTTACCGAAGCATCGCTCTGTGTGATGCATAAACGATATATTACTGATTCAGGATTTTGTTTTATATCCCAGCTTACCGTTATTGAATTAGGAGTTATCTGTTCTTCAGAGATAGGGTTAATCGCTGGTGAATCAGCCATGGTATATTGAATAATGGCATCACTAAACTCACCCTCATTCTCCCAATAAGTTGTATTCTCCGGCTCAGCTTCATTGTAGATATTGAATGCTTTCACTTTTATGTCGCATTGGCAGTTGAAAACCTCCGTGTCAAAGGTTATCCCATTCGTTGCTGAATAGATCTGTTTCGTATTGCCATCATAGGATATCTCTACCAGATAGCCAACTGCATCGCTTATTGTATTCCATGTGAGCTCTATCTGTGTACCCTGAGGGGTACCGGTCACACCTGTAACCTTATCAGGAGGAGCTGGAATTGTGTAAGCCTGTAGCTTCGGAGTAGACCATTTGCCATAGATTCCAGCCTGATTGATCGATCTTATCTGATACTGGTAATTCTGTTCCGGCAATACGTCACCATCATAGCAATAATTGGTTGCAATTACTTTCGAGTGAGCGGTTGTCACATTCCCAAGCTCATCAATTGTTTCTCTGTATATCTCATAATTTACTGCTCCTGCCACACTATCCCATGTTAAACTGACATGGTTATGGGATTTAGAGGTTACTGAAATATTTACTGGTGCAGCTGGTGATGTTGTAGCTGATACTATGATACTGTTAACGATCTCTGTAGCCAAAGAATTCCGGGCTGATACGGTTACCGAATATAAAGTGTTCGGTTCAAGTCCATATAGGACTATCTTCTTGCCATTCACTTCCACATCATAAGGGATCATGATCCAACACTCTATTCCTGTAATTTTCCCGCTCGCATCCACATACCCCTCGCCAATCTTCACCCTATATTGAGTACTGGAAGTGTTGTCATCCTTCACTACAATCTGCAGGCCATCTTCATGTAAGGCCGTTACAGTAACCGCCGGTGTCTCTACTTTCGTACTGAAGTTTCCTGTCTGGGATGCAATATGGCCCCTCACATCTCTGACTTCCACGATATAGCTGTAGCTTGTATCCGGGATTAATCCGGATACCGTATAGTTATTTGATGCGATCCATCCTGTTGCAGTCCCGGATACAGTATAGCGATAGGCTGTCGCATCAAGCCCTGAGAATGCATCAGTGGCTGTTACCATAAACCTTACATCTTTTGATGAGGGTGTAATGGTATGGGTATTAATTACCGGTGCTGACTTGTCCACCTTAAACGTTACTGTTACTTCACCCAAGGGTGCAACACTATCCTTAACAGTTGCCCTAATTGTATGATTTCCTTCTGTCAAATTGGCAGCACTAAAGGGAGTTGTGAAAGCAACAGTCTTCTCAGGTTTTGTACCCGACACTGTTATAGTTCCTATTGCGCTAGTGCTTCCGTCAAGATAATACCTACAGGTCAAGGTATCATTCTCGTTATCATAAACTCTGATCTGCGGTAAGAAGCTTAAGTCTGTCTCACTCAGTACTGTACTGCCGCTTAGATTAACAAAACTGACAGACGGAGGTGTTGTACAGGATAAACAATTTGAATTCGTCGTATAACCTGAGCTGCTTACAGAACCACAATTTCTACAATAGTTCTCCCAATAATGGCCATTAGTACTATGTGTGGGTGATTCATAATGTCCACTATAATCATGTCCCGTTTTTGAAATAGGATCTACTCTGCCCGTGCCACAGTTAATGCATGCATAAACATTTGCTCCCTCCGAAGTACAGGTCGATGGATCAGTAAGTACCAACGACCAGTTATGGTCAAGAGGGCCGGTATAATCACCTTTCTGAACTGCACCACAGCTACAACTATAAGGCGTATAACCTTGTAATTTACATGTTGCACTAATAGGAGTACCAGCATTTATATAATTATGAGGCTTTTTGGGTATGGGATCCCTTCTGAGCTCTAACCCACATCCAGATCTACTGCAATTTACTACAGTATAACCTTCTTCTTTACAGTTAGAATCTTTTCCTATTTTAGATGGCCCTTCTATATGTCCTACTCTATCAAGAATCGTTTCCTTTTTATAAGTACACCTACTACAGGTAATTGTTGTTTTTCCATCTTTAGTACAGGTTGGCGGTACTGTTGTTGAACTTGTTTGATGACCTAGCTTGTTTATTGTTTCAGAACTGCTTACATTACCGCATCGTTCACATTTGGTTATCTTAGATCCATCTGAAGTACAAGTCGCTGCTTTAGTTGTAGTCTTATAATTATGACCTAATTTAGCTACGGTAACTGAGCTTGAAGCGCCACATTTGGTGCATATTTGTGTTAATAAACCGTCTTTTGTACAAGTTGGCGGAGTATTCACTTCTTTCATAGTGTGACTACTGCATGCTTGTCCATATACTACACAATCCCAACCCACATCAACTAGACCATTAATAAAATTACCATTTCCCCCTTCTTCCACATAGATCGGGAAATTGCCATTTAATAAATTAAAGTAGGACGTTACCGCATCAAGCAGTCCATGTCCACAGGTATTATATTCTCCAAGATTAAATGCATTCTTATATAATAAATACTTGATATGGCCGTTTGTCAGAGTTCTGTCAGCACTCCAGAGCAATGCGGCAACGCCGGCCACATGCTGTGTTGCCGGTGATGTTCCGCTTACAGTAATGCTCGAATTATTTAATCCTGCTGTAACAACCTCTGTACCAGGTGCTACGATATCTAATTGGAAACCATAATTGGAATAGGATGCTATATTATTATCCCTATCAGTTGCACCCACACAAATGACCTGTGAATATGCGGCAGGATACATAATATTCTCTGCTCCGCCATTTCCTGCTGCTGCCACAATTAATATATTATTCTCTATGGCATGGTTAATAGCTTCCTCTAATATCTGTGAGTATTCGTAGCCTCCCAAACTTAACGTAATGATGTCTATATCATTTTGAATTGCCCAATCAATACCCTGAATAATATTACTGTATCTACCAGCACCATCCTGATCAAGTACCTTAACAGAATACAATTCAATATTTGGTGATATTCCCACATATCCTTTACAGTTATATTGAGCTGCCAATATACTGGCCATAGCTGTTCCATGTCCATTATCATCATTGTAACTGGAAACTCCTTCTACAAATGAGATTCCCCCCGCTACATTAAGGTCTTCATTCCCCGGATCAATCCCTGTATCAAATACTGCTACCCTTATTCCATCTCCTAATATATTGTTATCATGAAGATAATTAGCTTTCGTCCTTAGGAAATTCCATGTTTGCTCATCGCCCTGCTCTGTGATTATTGATCCATTGCTTGTTTCCGTAGCGCCATCTGATATTTCTGATGTAATGCCACTCTCATCCGTGTTGCATGTACATTCAGGAACACAATCACCTGTTAAACATTGGTCATGATTTTCTTCAGTACAGCCGCATTCGCAATTATCTTCAGATGGACTCACTATTACGCTCCCATCCTCAATATCCTGACCAGTAAGGCTGTCCGAAAACAGCTCAAATATGCAGCTATTACATATCTCATGAGTAGTGTCAATACATTCCTCCTGATTACTGCATACCAGTTCACCACATAAAATACATTTTTTCTGACTTAGAACAATGTCTTCACTTGATTGATTATCTTCCTGAGGCTCACTTAATAATTGTACTAATGCATCCTCTTCCACAAACTCTATTTCACTGTCCTGGAGGAGGGATCCATATCCACTGGAATCTACCTCAATTGAATACAGGTTTCTCTCATTTAACTTTTTATATTTCCTTACCTTCTGTTTATTATTTTTCTGCTTGAAGGTATCTTCGCGCATTGAATTATCCTTCTTGTATTTTACCAATACTCTTTTTGTTGTATTATTATCCTTGTCTCCCTTTGCTGCATATGCTGAAACGCCATAAGTAGAAAATAAAGCAGTGATGCAGATCATTAATACAATACCTTTCCAAATTCTCTTTCGCATTTTCTATCCCCCTATTTTTCTATATTTCTTGGTAGTTTAATACAAGTGGTTAAATTATAAGAAACACCATGATGAAGAACTTATAACGATATCATTTTACAGTAACCTTGATTTTTACTTGCTTCTCGCTAACTGTAGCTATGACATAATCCGTACCTTTTGATATTGCAGTTGCTCTTCCTGTCTTTTTATTTATAGCAACGATGGATTTTGCTGATGTGGTCCAGGTAATGTCATCTGAATCCAATCCATATGCATATGCCTTAAAGGTAAAGGCCTCTCCAACTTTCATATTATTTATCTCTGCAGTTATTTTAAGATGAGGTTCCTTTACTGTTATTTCTGTCTTAAATACTTTTGTCTTACCATTATATAGAGTAAATTCTGTGATAATATCAGCCTTACCTACTCCTATCACCTTAATACTCCCTTTGCCATCAATGATTGCTACCTGAGTATTACTTGATGAATAAGTAACTTTTACCCCTCCTATCATTGGTTGGGATGTTTTATCTTTTAATGTTTCTACCAATTCTAAAGTTTCCGGCAATTTAATCCGGATACATATGGGTTCTATATTATCTCCCAGGTATACGGTTTTTCTAATCGGATTAATAGAAATTTGGTTCTTTAATGAGGTTATCAGCTTACTCTCCGCTTCCTCACTTAATGCTACATAATCCGAGCAATGTAAAATGGTAATCGTTAAGTAACCTTCTTCGTCCACGATGAATGTCGTGCTGAATGGAAGTGTTTCTAATTTTCCGCTCTCATGGTTAAAATGATATAAATATAGCTGATCTCCCGGTTTGACACCTTCCTGATCCCCTACATATATTTTGACTGTTGCCTGAGCGGGTAAAGTTCCATCATGACCAAAGCTTAATACCAGACCATTAACATCCCCAAGATTGTTCGATATCTTATCGTTATCCGGTACTTGACTTATGCTAATCGTTAAATCCACATCAGTAATATTTTGAGGTGAAGATAATAAATTTTCCTTTGTAAAGATCCATTTATATATATCTCTGCCATCCTGATCTTTAATAGTGATCGTTATATCCTTATTTTCATTTTTCATTTCCTTAAATTTTTCTGCAGCCAATATAAGTTTATAATCAGAGCGAATAACCAGATCAGTATTTACCTTTTCTGCGTTATCGTTCATTTCATCTACTATTACTGGAATTTCTTCATCCACATCAATTATGGTGATATGAAGCATTTGTTCGTCTGTATGTATACCATCGGAGGCAGTAATAGTCACTTCATAGGTTTTTTTCCGCTCGTAATCAGCAGCATACATAAATGATAGAAGACCAGATAATGAATCAATCCTCATCTCAGAAGCATCCACACCTGATAGAGAGTATCTTATCGCTTCAAGCTCATCCACATCTGAGGCCGAGATATATGTTATTCTATTCCGGTTTTCCTCTATGAATATTTGTACTTCTTCCTCCCCTTCGTATGATGTGATTATTGGGGCATTATCATTTTGGTTGATTACATTAACATTTAGTATCTGTGAATCATGGAAGGTTCCATCTGTCACATCGATTATTACTTCATAGTAATCCCTTATTTCATAATCCGGGGCTTCAATGAAAGTTAACTCACCAGTTAGTTCCTTAATTCTGAAGGATGTAAAATCTGCTCCTCCATTGATACTAAAGCTTAATATTCCCAATTCATCTAAATCTGTTGCTGTAATAGTCGTAACTGCAGTATTGTTTTCCGCTACATTAATATTGGCTGATAAGCCTCCTCCATCTGATGTTATTACCGGGTTGTTATCATTCAAATTTAAAACTATAATCTGAATTCTCTGGCTATCACGGTTTTCACCATCTGATACCCCAATAATAACTTCATAGTCTGACTTAGCTTCGTAATCAGGGGCTGTAATAAATGTGAGTTCACCTGATGTTTCATCTATCTGGAAGACAGTTCTATCCAAACCTCCGGTGATGGAATAGGTTAATATACCCAATAGCTCTGTATCGGTTGCAGTTATGGTAGTTACTGCTGTTGTATTCTCGTTAATACTAATTAAAGCTGAATCTCCACCTCCGTCAGAGGTTATCACGGGTGCTGTCTCATCAATATTAATGATATTAACAAATAGGCTTTGGAAATCTTCCTTGGTACCATCTGAAGCCCTGATTACGACAGAATATTCGGACTTTGTCTCATAGTCCGGAGGTGTTAGGAATGTGAGTTCACCTGTCGATGAATTAATAATAAAGCTCCCGAAATCAGCTCCACCCACTATCTCGTAAATAATAGTATCCTCTGTATCCCCATCAGTAGCTATGACTGTCGTGACAACAATGGTATTTTCATTCACAGGTATGCTAGCTATATCTCTACCTGAGTTAGAATTAATTACCGGAGCATATTCATTTACATCAAGTATATGAACTTCGATTGACTGAGAATCCCTTCTTACACCATCTGAAACCTCAATATTAACCTGGTAGTATTTTTTTATTTCATAATCCGGGGCGGACACAAATGATAACTTCCCTTCGGATGTTATTATGAAACTGGCTGCATCAACTCCGCCTGAGATAGTATAGAGTAAATCTCCTATTGTATCGACATCGTCTGCCGTAACAGTCGTTACATCAGTTGTATTCTCATTCATGTTTATTATGGCCGCAGCTCCGCCACCATTTGAAGTGATAGCCGGTGCTTCATCATCTTCATTTAATAGATTTATTGTTATAGTCTGATTCGTAATGTTATTAATGATTTTTCCATCATCTGCACTCACTGTTAATGTATATGAACTTATTGACTCGTAATCCAGACTTGAAGCTCCGGTAGCGTTCAAGGCTATCTCACCTGTTGATGGATTTATCGTGAATAACCCTTGGGCTGTCCCACCCGTTATGTTATAAGTAAGTTCTTCATCATTGCCACCGCTTTCGCCATTATTTGCATTGATATCCAGAAGAATGGTACCATCTGCATCAGCTAATTCACTGATGCTAAATGTATCTGGTGAGGTAAAAGCAGGTGCGTTATTGCTGATCTCCGGATTATCAATGGTAAAGGACACAATTCCTATTATTAATATCCTACGCGATCCGGTTATTGTAATATCAAAGGAGACGATCTCATTCATATTGCTTAGTTCAATGGAATTAATCTGTGTCTCATTGACCCCGCTAATACTGGAAGTTACTGTTGTACCATATTTTGTATGTCCGGTAACGATAATTGTATAGGAATCCGTAGAAAGAGCGGGTACATCAAACTCGATTCCTACTAAGTCAAACATTCCTCCATAAAACTGCTCATCAGCGGTAAATGTAATCGTTCCCAGGTTATCATTAATAAACCAAATCATGGAGCTATCACCACTCATCACACCAGCTGATACAGTAGATGAGAAGCCGTTATTAAGGTCTAAATTCCAATATCTATGAAGGTTCTGGGTTAAGCTTGGGATTTCAACTCCGGATTCTGCTTGTCCCCATACAGATATTTTAGCTGAAGCCGCTAAAGCATTCCCACCGTCTCCATCTGTAGCATGAATGATAATTGTTCTATATGTAGTCGGCTCATCAGAAGTATTCTTATAGGATAGAGCTCTCAATATTTCAGTAGCTATAGACGGTGTTGATTTTGAATTCATAGTAATAATCAGATTTGCACCGTTACTACCACCGCTGATTGAAGCAATTGATCCCTCTACGGAGTGATAGATTGTATTCCCACTAACCGTGATATTACTAGTATTACTTACCCATAACTGATCCTCCGATATCGCAGATCCCTGATAAGAGACTATAATAGTACCACCATCCAAATCAGCTGAATCACTGTCCGCAAATGTTACATCGGAATCAATTTGTGAAAAGGATGCGTTTACATTATTCTCTAAAAAAGTAATATCTGTAAGATTAATGATTTGAGGTGAACTATTTCCGCTATATATTTTAGGATTAGAAATTGTTATGGAATCAATGCCTATTGCAGAAATACTTTTAGAACCGGTGATTCTCGTCACTTGATAATCAAAGGAAGATATTTCTGTAAAAGCACTAAGATCAATTAAGCTAAAATCCGCTTGCGTAATTCCGGTTATACTGGTAATTACAACTTCTCCATTACCTTTATAGCCTGTTAAATTTAGCATATATGTATTAGCGGCAGAATTATCAATACTGAAATCTATAGATGATAAATCATATACACACCCGATAAGTTGCTCATCGGCTCTTATGTTCATGGATCCTGATGGTCCAAATGATTCCATATAAATAGTATTATAATCACTCTGTATCGTTACACCTTCAGCAGCTGTGACTGTAAATCCATTATTTAAATCCGCAAGCCATACTATATTAGTATCCTGAAAAAATTTCGTGAATTCCACACCCGAATCATATTCTCCTGAGATTGCTATCTGAGCTGTTGCCGTTAAGCTGGTTCCACCATCGCCATCATTAACAGTAATTGCTACGGTCCTATAGCTTGTAGGCTCATTTGAAGTATTACGATAGGTAATTGACCGAAGAAGCTCGGTAACGTTAAGTGGTGTTGCGGAGGCATTAAGTGTAATAATCAGGTTTGATCCGTCTGTACCGCCGGATATCGAACCTATTATTCCAACTGAAGCATACAACACATCTGATCCTGATAAAGATATATTCCCAACGGAACCGATTGAGAGTTGATCCTCGCCCAAACCCGTACCACTATAGGATACTACAACCTGTCCTCCCTCAAAATCAGAGGAGTCCATGTCCGATACCGTAATATCCGAATCAATTTGTTGTGGAATGCTGTTGACTGTATTTTCAAAGAAGTGAGTTGATGTAAAATTGCTTACAATAGGGGGATTGTTACCGTTTACCGGGTTTGCGATAGTAAACTCCCTATACTCTAAGTTATAAGCATCAAACTCATCTGTAACCTCTATTCTGAACTTTTTAATACCAATCATATTTAGGGGAAATACTTTAGAAGAACCATCATCTGCTTCCCAGACAAACGATGCGGTTTCTGTAGACATGTCAGTTTTAGTTGCAGTAACTGTGAAGGAAAGGCTTTGGGATATAACATCTTCATATTTTGCAAGAGTAACGGAGGTTAAGTCAAATCCTATTAATCCTTCATCCTCCGATGCAGTAAATTCAATCCAGTATCCCACTGTTGCATCAGAGTCCAGATATAATGTTACAATATCACTTCCTATGACTTCTGAAGAGTCACAAGTAAAACCATTTGTTATGTCAGATAACCAGGTATCATTGAGTGTTTGTATTTCTTCAGGTGGACCAGCATATGCATGATCTTGAATTATGCCAACTAGCGAAAGAATAAAAACCAGCGATATAAACCCAATAATTTTTTTCATAATCTTTCTCCAAATCACAATAATATTGTATTGCAATGCCTTTCCAGAAACTATGTGTTATAATGTGGCATTTCGTTCCTTATAGTGCCAAAATATGTTATTATACCCTTTTATTATACACAAATTTACAAGGGTGTAAATGGTAAATTTTATTAAAATTTGTCACGATAACATACATTGCATTTATCTGGTAATTTTTGTAACAAAAAAGGAGCCTTAAAAAAAGGCTCCCAATCTTTCTATTTATTTATGGAATTGTTATTTCCATAGAGGTAAAGGCTTTACCACTGTATACTCCATTCATTACATAGGTACCCGGTTCAACTAATTCGTCATCTAATAACAGGTTGAAGCTTGTATCTCCTGTATTATCTTCATTCATTTCATAATATCGGAAAACACGATCCTCCAAAGTAAATGGAATTTCATTACCGTTTAGTAGAATTTTCATATCAGATAAATCCGATTGATAAAATGCATTCTGGAAACCATCAAAGTAGAATACCAGTTCCGAAATTCTGTCCACCTGATCTCCTTCATTCGTATAGAACAGCCAGGATACACACTCCAAATCTTCAGGATTAGCAGGTTCCTCTGTAACTTCCCGCTCAATAGACTTTTGGTACACCGTAAACTCATTGCCCTTATATTTACCGGTAAGTCCATAGATACCGGGTAAAATATTGATTGTATCAAAATTAAAATAAAAGTCGGTAAAATCCTCCTCCCATTTGTTAAATTGAAGATACTCCCCACTATAATAAAGCTTATTGTCTACCGGTTTTCCATCCCTTGTTAATACCACCTCAGATAAATCATCCGGATTAATAATATCCATATGACCCCGCAATCGAAGGATTAGTCTGGGTATGGATGTCTTGATATTCCCTTCAGAAACTACATCAAATATACCTGAGTCAAGCCTTCCCTCTGATACATCAAGCATCTCACTTATATTAGTTGAATCCTTTTTAGTATCAACACTATTCTGTTTCTCTGAAGTATCCGTATCATCCCCTTTTGTATCAGAACAATACCCGTTAATAAGATCAGGTTGGGTTGTCGATGTATCTATCTTATTATGCTCAATATCTGTTTTATGAAATATATTAGCTCTAAAACCTACCAATACCACTATCATTAATAATATTGTGACTACGGACGAAATTATTGGTCTTATTATGATTGATTTGAAGAAATATGTCTTTTTCGATCTCTTACCATAAATACTTTCGTTCAAATAATTACTTTCACCTTCATTAATATCATAGTATATAATTTGATTCTTAATCCTATGATCCATGCTGATATCCGTATCTATTTTTGAGAATACCTCTCTCATTTTTTCTGACCTCATAATTCCTCCATTTCTGATTTATTCGATTCTTTTCACTAATAAAACGTATCATCAGATTTAAAAGTCACACAGCTTATATTCATTTAGTAAATTACTGTAATAGAAAAGACATTAACCCATATGGCTAATGTCTTTTCAGTGTTATGGAAAACTAAAATCCAAAATTATTCAAACGTCTGCTATATATGTTAGAAAATTACTTATAGATATGCTGATTCAGAACCCTATAAATTTCCGTCTTGTCAGGAATATCTTCCTTCGCGATCTCAAGAACATTCTCTACCTCAGTTACGTTACCGTAGCTTTCCCCAAATAACGGCAGAGCTTTATCAGTATAATGAGTCGGTATAATCAGCTTTGGCTTCAGCTGTTCCATCATATTAAAGCCCTTCCTGTTATCCAGTGTCATATCGGAATAGCTGTTCTCAAATTGCATGAAGGCAATGTCTATCTCGCCGAGCTCCTTTAACTGGTCCTCTGTCAGAGCAGTCTGTCCGATATCGCCCATATGAGCAATCCTCAGACCATCCACTTCAACCACTACAATTACATTCATACTGTTCTCTGCTATCGTATCCCCATTATGGGAGGAAGGGATCGTATAGATTCGAAAAGCTTCTGTGTTAATCTCGCCCTTCTTATACATCAGCTTCTCACACTCGTAAGAATTGTAAAATCTGTTATCAATATGATCCGGGTGGGAATGAGTTGATATAATCGCTACCGGGCTGAGGTCGCATTCTTCCTTCTTTGGCATACTGGTCGGATCCAGGATGATGCGTTCTCCGTTCACTGAGGTTATGATATACGAATTGTAAGGATATGTGGTACTCTTGGATACAGTCTGGATCATAACCTTACCGCTTAAGTTGGTGGTCAGCGGAAGCACCAGTCCTTCAGGAACCCGTGTAGGCTCAGCTGCTTCCGGGGCTGTGGTGGCCTCTGAAGCTGAACCTTCTTTCTCTTCGGGTTTGACTTCCTCTGACTTCTCAGTCCCTTCGGCGGCTGCTTCTTTGGTCCCGGTTTCTTCTGTAGTGGCTGTATTCTTCTCATCCTTCATATCTGTTTCCTGAACCTCCTCTTTCGCCTGGCTGTTATCAGCAGCAAGATCTGCTTGCTTCTCTTTACCTGAACATCCCGGAAGAACCAGAACCATTATTATCAATGTAATCATTATTAGCTTCTTCATGATACCCCTCCTTCTAATTGTACAGTAATATCCTATCATAAGGTGGAGATCATTCCCATGTAATTATTACAAAATATTTTGTAAAAAAGTCAGAAACAAAAGGTATGGGGTTGATCTGATTGATTTCTAAGTCAGAACACTACAGTCAGCAGCACCATAAATTACCTGTGTTGGAGTAGCCAAGGCTACAAAAATGACTCAAAAACCTTAAGCGAAATTTCCTGCCAAAACTGAATTTATTTGTCACAATATCTACAAAACTTACTATAATTATTTCTAAAAATAGGAAATCAATCAAGCTCAGCTTCATATGATACATTGTAATTAATATTAGGAGGAACTACTATGAGCGATTTAGCAGCAACACATTGCGACAACGGTATGAGAGGGACTAATAATGATTGTTCATTTATTATTTTCATTCTCCTCATCCTTTGCTGCTGTGGCAACAACAACAGTGGTATCTTAGGCGGAGGCGGCTGTGGTGGATCAGACAACGGTTGCGGATTTATCTTTATTATCCTCATCCTTCTCTGCTGCTGTGGAAATGGCGGAGGCATCTTCTAAGATTGGATCTTATCGCCAACATAAGTTCCCATTTCCTGCAAAAAACAAGAAAAAGCTGCGTGATACGCAGCTTTTTTTTGTTAACCTCATTTCCTTTTTTTCTGCTTCTTTAATCGGTCAAAGCAATCCCTGTCTATTTCATAAATCGTATTCTCTTCAATAATCAGATCCTCATCCCTCTTTCGTGTAATTGATGCTTTCCCATTAGTTTCAGTCCCTTCCTTAGTCGTTTCCTCCTGTTTCCCATATCGATATCCGTCATTGCCCGGACCCATATAAAGATTATCCATTTTTGCCTCATTTTTTTATTGTCATTCCAATATATGAAATTTTTCATCAAATGTCCTTATTAGGATTGAAAGTAATATTGTTTTCCGATATACTATGGATAAGCTGCCGGCAGGATGGTATTTCCATATTCGTTTCAGCATATCATCAAACCGGAACATATTAAGAAGATGATGGAGTGTTGCCTATGTCAGGATCCACATATGGAACGAATTTTGTAATATCAATCTGGGGAGAATCCCATGGTGAGGGGATTGGAGTCGTAGTAGACGGCTGCCCCGCAGGTCTTCCCCTGCAGGAAGAGGATATCCAGGTTTTTCTTAACCGCAGGAAGCCGGGTCAATCTAAGTACTCGACCCCCCGTAAGGAAGAGGATAAGGTCAAGATTCTATCCGGTATCTTTGAAGGGCGTACTACAGGTACCCCAATCTCAATGATCGTATTCAACGAGAACCAGAGATCCTCGGATTATTCTAAAATCGCCAGCTATTACCGACCCGGTCATGCGGACTATCCCTATGATGAAAAATACGGTTTCAGAGATTACCGCGGCGGAGGCCGTTCCTCCGGGCGGGAAACCATAGGAAGGGTAGCTGCCGGTGCTATTGCCTCAGCGATCCTCAGAGAGCTGGGAATAAGCGTATATGCCTATACCAAATCTATTGGACCAGTCACGATTGATTATCAGAACTGCCGCAAGGAACTAACCGCAGTGAGTCCTCTCTTCATGCCGGATCCCGAGGCATCGAAAAAGGCTGAGGATTACATCATAGATCAGTTAAAAACAAAGACCTCCGTAGGAGGGACGATTGAGTGCATCGTTACCGGCATGCCAGCAGGCGTCGGCCAACCGGTGTTCGATAAACTGGATGCTGCTCTGGCGAAAGCTGTAATGTCCGTCGGTGCTGTGAAGGGAGTTGAAATCGGAGACGGTTTTGCCGTAGCAGAAAGAACCGGAGACGAGAATAATGACTCTTTTCATTATGACAGTGACGGCAAGCTGACGAAGCTGAGTAATCATGCCGGAGGTATCCTCGGAGGCTTAAGCGATGGTTCTGAAATCATTCTGAGAGCCGCGGTAAAGCCAACAGCCTCTATTGCCAGACCACAGCAGACCGTGAATAAAGCGAAGGAAAATATAGAGGTAGAGATCCTTGGTCGGCATGATCCGGTCATCGTTCCCCGGGCTGTTGTTGTGTTAGAGTCCATGGTAGCCATCACCCTGGTAGACCAACTGTTCCAGGGTATGACTGCTAGAATGGATAAAGTCATTGCTTTCTATCAGAAGTAGTAGTATATCATCCTAGAATTCGGTGCTTTTCAGCCGGTAAGGGTCTGACCTAAGATCAGTTCCCGCCGGCAGAGAGGCACTTTTTTTACTAAGACAAATATAATTTCCAATTTTTAGTACACTTGTCAAAAAGTATTGACATACTGTGTAATTTCAGTATAATTATTATTATCGTTTGTTTAGCAACGCTAAACTTCAAGTTTATTGTTAGTAAGATTTTATATGTAAACTTTTGTTGCTGATACAGCAGCATGGAGGATGATCATTATGAACATCGGTTCTAAAATCAAGGAATTACGGATCCAAAAAAGTCTGACACAGGAGGAGCTGGCGGACCGTGCCGAATTATCAAAGGGTTTTATCTCCCAGCTGGAACGGGACCTGACCTCACCTTCCATCGCCACCTTGATGGACATCCTGCAATGCCTCGGAACCAATCTGGAGGAATTCTTCAGCGGAACCACGGCAGAACAGGTAGTCTATAAAAAGTCCGATTATTTTGAGAAGTATGATACAGAGCTGAAGAATGAAGTGAAATGGATTATTCCGAACGCCCAGAAGAATATCATGGAGCCGATCATGTTGACACTGGATGCCGGTGGCTCCACCTACCCGGATAATCCTCATGAGGGAGAAGAATTCGGTTATATCCTGAACGGCAGTGTCACTCTTTTGATCGGGAACCGTTCTTATAAGGTCCGGAAGGGAGAGTCCTTCTATTTTACCGCAAACAAGCAGCATTATATCGTTGCTTCGGAGAAAACCGGCGCAACACTGCTCTGGGTATCCACACCACCCAGCTTCTAGTACTCTGTAACCCTTAAAATCTGCATAGGCATGTAACAGAATTGCTTCCTATACAGAGTACTAACTTCTGATAAGGAGAACCTTCCATGACAGAGAATAAATTAATTAACCTGGTCAATATATCAAAATCCTTCGGAGAAACTCTCGTTCTGGATGAGATGAATCTCTATATTCGCGAAAATGAATTCCTTACCCTGCTCGGTCCTTCCGGCTGCGGTAAGACTACGACCTTAAGAATTATCGGGGGCTTTGAGAATCCCGATAAAGGTCAGGTGGTCTTTGAGGGCATGGATATTACAAAGCTGCCGCCCAATGAACGTCAGGTGAATACGGTATTCCAGAAATACGCCCTGTTCAACCATATGACCATCGCGGAAAATATCGCCTTTGGTCTGAAGATCAAGAAGAAAAGCAAAGTCTATATCGACGATAAGATAACATATGCCCTTAAGCTTGTTAACCTGGAGGGCTTTGAACACCGGTATCCGGATTCCTTAAGCGGAGGCCAACAGCAAAGAATCGCCATCGCAAGAGCAATTGTAAACGAACCTAAGGTACTTCTTCTGGACGAACCCCTGGGTGCCCTGGATCTGAAGCTCCGCCAGGATATGCAATACGAACTGATCCGCCTTAAGAATGAGCTGGGTATTACCTTCGTCTATGTTACCCATGACCAGGAAGAAGCCCTGACCATGTCGGACACCATCGTAGTTATGAACCAGGGATACATACAGCAGATCGGCACTCCGGAGAAGATCTATAATGAACCCACGAATGCTTTTGTGGCTGATTTTATCGGTGACAGCAATATCATCCCCTCCACTATGGTGGAGGATCGGATGGTAAATATCCTGGGTGCGAATTTCAGATGCGTGGATGAGGGCTTCGGAAGGAATAAGCCTGTTGATGTTGTCATCCGTCCTGAAGATATCGATCTGGTAAAGCCGGAGGAGGGAATCATCACCGGTACCGTAATTTCTCTTCTGTTTAAGGGAGTCCATTACGAGATGGAGGTTCGTGCCAACGGTCATGACTGGCTCGTACATTCTACGGATCTAGCCCCGGTGGGAAGCCTTGTGGGGATTCAGGTGGACCCTTATGATATTCAGATCATGAACAAACCGGAATCCGAGGATGAAGAGGCAGCTGAGCTTGAAGCTTAATGCTGCACTTATACTGACACCCTGTTTCGCCTTATATAGATTTCTATTATAGAATTCTGAGGCAGAATGGAGATTTGTATGAAGCTAACGAATATCTTACAGAACCGAAATCAAAGGGCATCCGGCAACGATAACGGCCAGCCCGTAACCGGCATACATAAAATCAAATGGCTTTCCTATCCGTACATCCTGTGGATGGGCGGTTTTATCATTATACCCTTAATTATGATCTTATTCTATGGCTTGTCGGGTAAGAATGGAGGCTTGACCTTCAGAAACCTTACGATGATTACTGATCCGGTAAATCTTAAGGCCCTTCGGATAGCTCTGGAGCTGTCCCTGACCAGTACCGCCATCTGTCTGCTACTGGCCTACCCGCTTGCCTTGATCTTAAACAAGATTAAGATGAAAAGTAACAGCTTCATCGTACTGATCATTGTCCTTCCGATGTGGATGAATTTCCTGCTGCGCACGATTGCCTGGCAGAATATTCTTGAGAAGACAGGGGTGCTTAACAGTCTGCTGCGGTTCCTGCATCTTCCCACGATTAATATCATTAATACTCCGTCCGCCATTGTTCTGGGTATGGTTTATAATTTCCTGCCCTTTATGGTGTTGCCGATTTATAATGTCCTGATCAAGATAGACAAGGATATCATCAATGCAGCCAGGGATTTGGGGGCCAATGGTCTGCAGACCTTCTTCCAGATTATATTTCCCCTAAGCCTTCCCGGTGTGATCAGCGGCATCACCATGGTATTCGTCCCCTCCCTGACCACCTTCGTCATCTCCACTATACTCGGGGGAAGTAAGATTGTAGTGATCGGAATTGTCATTGAGCTGCAGTTCCGCCTCGGGAATTGGCACA
>JAEZJW010000005.1 GCA_023415595.1 Bacillota bacterium | reverse complement strand
GCAACACTTTCACCTTTGGCTGCCGAACTGGAATCGGCGGAAGAGAAACCAAGGATACTGCCGCCAAGATTTAACATGGCAGCCTCGAAACTAAGTCTTGTTCTGGTGCTCGGTTCGTAGAATAGAGTGGCCAGCTTCTTACCATGGCACACATCAGCGTATTTCTTCGGGCTTTTGATGATCTCCTCTGCCAGCGACAGAAGCTCGCTCAGCTCAGATACTGTAAGGTCAGTCGGACTGATGATATGTCTCATAAACACCTCCATATGTGATTTGGATCGCTACTTAAGAACCGGACCTCTGATCTTACGGGTCCATATCCTAACTAGTTATTCTAATCTATTCTGGGACAAAATACAAATATTATTTTTTAATATATAGTATATTCATAAATTATAAATAGACAACCTTTGACAGAGGAATGCTGTTAGTGATACGACTTAACCTATCCCTGCTTCAGGCTGTATAAAAAATAAGTCAAAATGAATAAAAAATGAGAAGTGATTCAAATTACCATACACTTTTTCTCGGATTGTGGTATAATAGTAGGATACAATTATGGAAAGGTGTGCGCTTATGATACAGATTTCAAGGACGGGAATCAGGAATTTGGCTTCGAATGATACAACCTATGCCAGAGGTCTGCAATATTATAAGGATAACCGGATTACCAATGCGACATACTCCAATGCCACGAAGCAGTACCGGCTGATCGTCAAGGGTAATTACAATTATTCAGTTGTAGTGGAAGAGCAGGAGGATGGTTCCTTCGACTATAACTGCAATTGTCCGTCCAGGCTGAAGGATCAGGGTGCTTGTAAGCATGTCGTAGCCGCTCTTTTATTCATTCTGAAATATCAGGAACGCAGCATGCTGACGGAGACGAAGTCCCCAGAGGAGAGAAAGATCATACAGATCCTGGATTACTTCGTATCCCAGGAGGATTCGGTCCTGGTTGGGGAAACCTTTCAGTTAGAAGCGACCATCAGCATACCCTCCATCCTGAAAGGGGAAAGCGGAAGGGCATATGTTTCCCTGAAGGGGGGAGGCAGTCGTAAATATAAGGTTCAGACCATTAAGAAGTTCCTGGCGGATATCTACCACCACGAAAGCTTTGCTCTGGGGAAGGAATTTAAATATGTCAGCGGAGAGAGTACCTTTGAACAAAATTCTAAGGCACTCCTGGACTATCTTCTGGAGATCTACGAGATCCAGGAGGTCATAGACAGTACCCATTTTTCCAAGATCTTTTCTAAGTCACAGATCATTATTACGAAAAATATGCTGCTTAAGCTTCTGGAGCTATTAAACGGCAACAGCTTTACTCTGGAGCTGTACGGAAAGCTTTACAGTGATGTCGTCTTCCGTAAAGAGAATCCCAAGGTATCCTATCAATTATCCATGGATGAGGACTCCGTCACGGTGGATTACCAGGGGAAGGAAGCGGTCCTTCCGATTACGGAGACCGGTGAGCTCCTGTTCTATGATGGTGCCATCTACCAGGCCGATAAGAAATTTATTCGGAACTTCAAGCCCTTCTATAATAGTCTAGGTAAGGATAAGGAGCGTCTGATATTTATGGGAGAAAGTAAGAATAGCTTCCTGGAGCATGTCCTGCCGAGAATCAGTGAGACAATGGTCCTCGATATTCCAGAGGAGTTAAAAAGCCGCTATATTACCTGCGACATGGAGGCGAAGCTATATATTGACAAGCATAAGCACGGGATTAAGGCGGAGCTCAAATACCGTTATGGGGACTATGAATTCAATTCCTTTGAGAATGCCTCCTCCGGTTCCTATATTATCGTCAGGCAGAGGGAGAAGGAGGATGAGATCATTAATGATCTGCTTCAGCTGGGCTTCCT
Source organism: Bacillota bacterium (assembly GCA_023415595.1). GTDB lineage: Bacteria > Bacillota > Clostridia > Lachnospirales > Lachnospiraceae > Mobilitalea. Next base: position 7,692 of record JAEZJW010000005.1, on the reverse strand, counting down.
CCCTTATAAGAATTACTATCTCTTAAAGGATGAGGATAAGGTATATGATTTCCTGTCCGGAAGTGTAATGGAGCTGGAAAGCAAGGCAGGGTTATACTACTCGGAGGATTTTAAAAAGCTGGGGATCAGAAGTGCCGGAAGCTTTAAGGCCGGGGTGAAAGTGAATGCAGGACTTAATATGCTGGAGCTCGACCTTGATTTTGAGGATATCCCGAAGGAGGAGCTGAAGGAACTCCTGCATTCCTATCAGGTGAAGAAGAAATACTACCGGTTGAAGAATGGCAGCTTTGTTAACCTCGAGGATAAGAGTCTGGCAGAGCTGACGAAAATATTAAATTCCCTTAACCTAAACAGCAAGAATTTCAATGAAGACACGCTGCTGCTGGAAAAACAGAATGCGGTCTATCTGGATAAGGCATTTATGGACCGGCAGTTCGAGCTGGAGCGGGATCATAACTTCATGGCACTGACTGAGAAGATATTGAATCCTGTTCAGACTGACTATCAGCTTCCGGAGGGAATTCTTGCAACATTACGGCCTTATCAGGTGACGGGGTATAAATGGCTGAAGACGTTATCCGATCATGATCTCGGTGGAATTCTTGCCGATGATATGGGACTCGGAAAAACCCTGCAGTCCATTGTGTTTATCGCTTCCGGAGTCATCGGAAATCCTAAGCATGCGCCCTTCTTGATCGTTTGCCCAACCTCCCTGATCTATAACTGGCTGGATGAAATCGAGAATTTTGCTCCGTTCATCAAGGCTTCGGTAGTCAGCGGATCACCACAGGAACGGCAGGAAACCATCGGGAAGCATAAGGAATATGATGTCCTGATTACCTCCTACCCATTAATCCGACGGGATATCGCCTTATACGAGAAGATTTATTTTAATACGGTATTTATCGATGAAGCGCAGTATATCAAGAATGATTCCTCGTTGAATGCGAAATCGGTTAAACGTCTGTTGGCAGACCACCGGTTTGCCCTGACCGGAACACCGATCGAGAACAGCCTCTCCGAGCTTTGGTCCATCTTTGATTTCATCATGCCGGGGTATCTGAACAGTCATTCCAAATTCGTAGAGTTCTATGAGAAGCCTATCCTGAAGGAGGATGCAGAGGCTCTGACAGATCTCCACCAACGTATTACACCGTTTATCTTAAGGCGTATGAAGAAGGATGTTCTGACCGAGCTGCCGGATAAATATGAGACGAAGATGCTGACGGAGCTGTCAGAGGAACAGAAGAAGATCTATCTGTCCTATCTGGAGAATATCCGTGGCGAGATCAATTCCGAGATCGAAGAGAATGGCATAGAACGGAGCAGTATCAAGATATTAGCGGCACTCACCAGACTCAGACAGATCTGCTGCCATCCGTCCACCTTCTTAGAGAATTATCAGGGGGGCAGCGGCAAGCTGGAGCTTCTGATGGAGGTCATTCCGGATGCGATCGCAAATGAGCACCGGGTTCTGGTATTCTCCCAATTCACCTCGATGCTAAGGCTGATCGAAAGTGAACTGAAGGATATGAATATTCCTTATTTCTATCTGGAGGGAAGCACTCCGACCGAGGACCGAAACGACTTTGTGAAAAGGTTCAATGCCGGAGAAGGGAAGGTATTCCTGATCTCCTTAAAAGCTGGTGGAACCGGACTTAACCTGACCGGAGCCGATACCGTGATCCATTATGATCCCTGGTGGAATCCCGCAGTGGAGGAACAGGCTACAGACCGCGTCTACCGGATCGGACAGCAGAATAAGGTTCATGTCATGAAGCTGATTACTAAGGGAACGATTGAGGAGAAGATCTTTAAGCTTCAGAGAAAGAAGAAGGAGCTTTCGGATTCCATTATCAGCTCGAAGGAGGTATTTATCAATACTCTGTCGAGAGAGGAGCTGGAGGAATTATTTACTCCGATGTAATCCGAAGGACGAGACTTATCATACAGAAGTAATCTAAATTAATTGCACATTAGAAAGCCCGGACTGTAAGGTAACTGACAGTCCGGGCTTTCCAGGCAGTAAAGGAATTAGAACAATTTGTTTTCACTGAAAGTTCTCTGCAGTGTTACGCGGATGATCTGGCTGAAGCTTACTGCAAGGACTATCTTTATTAAGTCAAACAGGACGAAGGGGTATACGCACAGGGTAAGGGCTTTCTGTAATCCGGAGCCGGTACTGATAGAGAACCACAGGGCTCCGAACAGATAACAGAGAAATAAGGAGATCACCATTCCGACAGCCAGGGCTGCGACTTTCCATCTCTTCGCATAACGGTAACATAGAGCAGTAACAAAAGCCATAACCGGATAAGCCATAATGAAACCACCGGTTACTCCTGTAAGGATGTGAAAACCACCCTTCATTCCGGCAAATACCGGAAGGCCGAAGGCTCCCAGCAGGACATAGGAGATTACCGACAATAAGGCATATCTGGGAGGCAGGAGAGCACCGATCAGATAGATGGCGAAGAGTGACAGGGTGAAGGGGATCGGCTGGATCGGAATTGAGATCTGTGACAGGACACAGAGGAGTGCCGTAAACATGCCGGTCAGAACCAGACCTGTGATGCTGATGAATTGTTTCTGTTTTGTTTTAGCATGAAGCTGTTCCATAATTTATTCATCTTCAGGAGTTTAATAAGAAGCTCCTGTTTCCTTTCTTAAAATTCAGTTATAAGGTGTGTGGTTATTAGCAATCGCACAGTACATTTATTGAAGTTTGCATTAGTTATATGATCTTATGCTCAGAAAAAACTTGAAAGTATAACTGGAATCTATCCCTTCAACGGCCGGATACTTACTTCGCCGGAAGAAAGTGTCTCTCTGGTCTTATCTTCATATTCCACGATCAATCGGGCCTGATCATCAATATCGATGGCTTTTGCAGGTCTGCTCTCATGACCCTTCAGAACCAGAATGTTCTTTCCGATGATAATCTGACGTTTCCGGTACTCCAGCAGATATTTCCGATCTGTCAGGGTATCCATGCATTCTGCCATCTGATTTAAGATTTCTGCTGTAAGAAGAGAAGTGATCGGCTGATCCTCCGGCTTACGGGTAAATAATGAGCCTGCGGTGCCTTGAATGGAATCCGGAAAATCAGTGGTAGAGACATTCACTCCGATTCCCACGACCGCATATTCCAGGCCTCCGTTCTCAAAGTCAATGGAAGCTTCCGTGAGGATACCGCAGACCTTTCTGCCCTCCACGAAGATATCATTGACCCATTTGATACCGGCCTTGACTCCTGCGGTCTTCTCGATTGCTTTGGCTACCGCAACGGCTGTCCCGGTAGTGATCAGCAGGGAATCCTCAAGATTAAGCTTTGGCCGTAAAATCAGGGAGAGATAGATACCTGTGGAACCGGGAGAGTAGAAGCTTCTTCCCAGCCGTCCTCTGCCCTCGGTCTGTTCACTGGCAATGATTACGGTACCTTCCTTAGCCCCTTCTGCAGCCAGGGCCTTCGCCAGAGTATTGGTTGAGGTGACACATTGTCGCACATCGAGGATAAATAAGGATGCTTTCCCCTTCAGATAGGGGCGGATGCTCTCGGTAGACAGGATATCATTATGTGCCAGCAGACAATACCCCCTGTTCGTAGCAGCGGATATCCGGTAACCATCCCTTTGCAGTACCTTCACTGCTTTCCAGACGGAGCTGCGGGTGACAAAGAGGCTTTCGGCAAGCTTGGCACCACTGACGCTGTTACCGCGGTTCTCCTCCAATATTTTTAATACCTGATGCTTTAATTCCATAGGAAGGATCCTTTCCTATCTGTATGATGTATCAGTATAGCAGACCAGGAATTATTGTCAACCGATTATAAGCAAAGAGTCGACAATTATAAGAATAAGCCGGTAAGCAGTGCTTAATCAAAAAGTAGAATTGACAATTCAGCTCACCACAATAAAAAACCTGTCTCCACCACCCAGAAGGGTTATGAAAACAGGTTCAATACATGATTTATAAATGTCCGCCAGGCTGGCTTTCATATATATCTGAATTTTTTATTAAGCTAATCCGATACTTCCTCCGTATCAAAATTAGCACTATAGAAATCCTCAATCAAGCGGTCCAGATAATCAGCATTCTGACCGGGGAAAGCCTCTGACAGCTTCTCCTTGATCGCATCAGTAACACGGATATAATTTAATTCCGCCGAAATAGTTTCATCGCTCAAGGACTCCAGATATTCAGCGGTCACATGGGTACTAAGCCATTCATTGATTTGATCCGTCGTTTTCTTCTCCTCATCGATCTCATGCTGCAGTTCTTTTGCCTTCTTCTGGGTAGAGATACCGACAGCAATGAAGAACAGGAAGAGAGCACCCATGACGATCATCGGCAATATTCCATTCAGGACGGAGAGAACACCGGCAATATTAAGAATGACAAAAATAATACCAATCACTCCAAGTCCCAGGAATACACCGACAGTAGCGGTATAGTCCTTATATTTCTCCGTTTTCAGAACATAGGAACCGGATATGGGCTTCTCTGTTTCATCCTCCTCGGCTTCTTCCTCGGCAGGAGCTTTCTCGTTCCAGGTATCCCGGTAGAGGGCATTGCCTTCCTTCAGCTTCTCAGAATCCATCAAGACAATGGTTTCTTCCGATGCCTCGGAATCGGCTTCCTCTTCCTCAGCCTCCTCCATATAGTCCTCAGGTGCTTCCGATAATTCCTCCGATATATCGGCTTCTTCGTCCGGCAGACCATTCTCATGGCGCTCACGTTCAACGAAGTAAAATGCCTGATACAGCTTTTGGGCCGCCTTACGCTTCTCAGAAGGGACGAATACGATATAGACCCCAAGCTCATCATTATAGCGGATAACTGATTTTAAGTCTGAATAAGCAAAATACTTAACAAGCTTCTCGGCGATGTTCTTCGTTTCGGACTGGAAGAACGGTATGAATTCCTCCACTTCCGGTAATTTCTCGACCAGTTCCACCTTACAATCACTGCAGATGGTATAACCTTCCTGAAATTCATTCTTACAATTGGGACACCAGGGCATAATTTCAACTCCATTCTTATATATTCGGAAGCTCTGTAATTCTTCTGAACCGGTCCGGGAACCTTAAAGGATGCAGGTGCTTCCGTAAAGTACAGACAGTGATGACTGTCGGTTGAAGCCTTCTCTATTGTAGGTTAATCATAGTCGGTGAAAGATTAAGTCGTTATTCTGCCATGAAACGGTGATAAGCCTTCTTACCTTTTCTGACAAGCAGTGCTCCATCCGCATCAAAATCCTGATTAGTAAATACCCTGTCAAAATCCTCTACCTTAACATCGTTTACAGTGACACCGCCCTGCTGGATCGTACGTCTGGCATCGGAGCGGGAGGTAGCGAGCTTCGCATCACACATCAGGGTGATCAGATCGATTCCTTCTGCGAAGCGTGAAGCAGGATAAGTGGTAGTAGGGATGTCCTCGGACTTCATGCCACCACCGAATAATGCTCTGGCTGCTTCCTGAGCCTTTGTCGCTTCCTCTTCCCCGTGAACGATCTTGGTGATCTCGAAGGCGAGAACCTCCTTGGCATGATTGATCTCGGCATCCTTTAAGGCACCGAGCCTTCTGACCTCGTCCATCGGCAGGAAGGTTAAGAGACCTAAGCATTCCTCCACTTTCACATCCTCGATATTCCTCCAGTACTGGTAGAACTCGTAGGGGCTTGTCTTATTCGGATCCAGCCACACGGCACCCTTCATGGTCTTGCCCATCTTGATACCTTCGCTGGTGGTCAGGAGCTTGAAGGTGAGACCGAAGGCCGGCTTGCTTTCCTTACGGCGGATCAGATCTACGCCGCCGAGGATATTGGACCACTGGTCATTTCCACCGAGCTGCAGGGTACAGCCATATAATTTATTCAGCTTCCAGAAATCATAGGACTGCATCAGCATGTAGTTGAATTCGAAGAAGGTAAGTCCCTTTTCCATACGCTGCTTATAGCAATCTGCTGTGAGCATCTTATTTACAGAGAAATGGATACCGATTTCCCTAAGGAATTCTACATAATTTAAATCCAGTAACCAGTCTGCGTTATTCGCCAGGATAGCTTTGTTATCGTCAAAGTTGATGAACTTTGCCAGCTGTCTGTGGAAGCAATCCGCATTGTGCTGGATGGTTTCAATCGTCATGAGGGTACGCATATCGGACTTGCCTGTCGGGTCACCGATCATCGTGGTGCCGCCGCCCAGTAAGGCAATCGGTCTGTGACCGGCACGCTGCATATGCATCATTGCCATAACGGTTAGGAAATGTCCTGCTGTCAAGCTGTCCGCAGTAGCATCAAAGCCTATATAAAAGGTAACGGATTCCTTTCCCAGTATTTCTCTGATCTCTTCGTGGGTTTCCTGTTCAATAAACCCTCGTTCTTTAAGAATGTCATAAACATTCGTTGACATCGGTATTCCTCCTTGTAATAATCTGTCCTCTTCTTAACTAAAGACATTATAAATGAAAACCTTATATTTTTCAATGAATTTACTTCTTTATTCCAAACAATACTCGAGTGGCCGGTATTCTCCGGAACAGCTCGTAGTTGATAAAGGTCAGCAGGATGCTGGAGGGGAGGATGATCGCAACCTGCAGGAAGGTAGGATCGGTGAAACGGAACGCATAGTAGGCAGCTGCTACCAGCCAGCTCTGATGGAAGATATAAACAGGGAAGGAGGCCTTGGACAGATAAACAGTGACAGCGTTATTGTAATTGAGATGATGCCTCCCGAGCCCCAGAATGGCCAGAATGCAGATCCATTTCACCGGGAAGGTGGCAACTCCGTAGAGAAGGTCTGTGTACCAGCTGCTGTAACTGATGGCATAAAGTATCGCAAGCAGCAACAATGCTGCTGCAACCAGCTTATACCGCTGCTTTTCCAGTTCGCTCTGCAGCTCCTCATTACTTAACACGAAAAAGCCAAGCAGGAATAATGCGAGATCTTCGCCGATACTCTTGCCACTGAAATTTAAAATGGGATTCATAATCATGGGTAACAGAAAGAGGGGCAGTACTGCAGAAAACTTCAGCCTGTACCCAATCGCTCCGGGTTTTAACCTCCGGAAGAGTCTCAGGACCGGAAGCAGCAGGAGAGATATGAGAAAGAGATACAATATGAACCATAGGTTACCCGGTGTGAAACCGCCGCTGTAACCGGACAGATCGGTAGGCTTCGTAAAGAACAGGTAATACTGTTGGAAGTAGCCTCCCGTATACCCATTATGAAACCTCTCTGCGAAATAGGTCTGCATCGGTATGTAGAGCAAAAGTCCGGATAGGAAGGGCAGAAACAGCTTATAAAACCTCTCCCTTATGTATTCTGACTCCGTACGCTTTTTCAGGGCGTAGGAGGAGCTGATTCCGGCAATCACAAAAAGCAGCGGCATGAACCAGGGTGAGGTTAACAGGATGAAATCATTGAAAAACCGGAGTCCAGGACCTTTCACATAGAAGCTCTCTCCAAAATTATTATAGATCATGCAGGTGTGGAACGGAAACAGCAATAGAACACAAAGAAAGCGAAGATTATCGATATAATATTTTCTCATATATACTTTACCTCTCTGTATATTTTTAGTGAAGTTGTACAAAAAAGCCTTTATTTATCTGCCTTTCACATTCTCCACTTGGTTTTAGTTTGATTCAAGTATCACCATATAGATAGGAAATCTGTATCTTGAAGT
>JAEZJW010000195.1 GCA_023415595.1 Bacillota bacterium | reverse complement strand
TTACTATCCTCCGTATTCAATGCTACAGCTGATCCGGAAACAGTGTCGGCAACCGTGTCCTCATTAACTGCTTCTGATGTTTCCTCTGATTGAATTGAAGCCTTGAAGATCTGAGCTTTTTTGTTTGCTTTCGTTGCCTGCATAATCTCTTTTACAGGCTTATTTACCCATTCAGATATCACGATACTGTCAGGATCAGTGGAGCTTGCTTTCAGCTTTTCAACCAAATTCAGTTTTCCGGGTGTTACGCCTAACTTTCTTGCTTCCTGAACACGGGTATAACCAACTCCCATGACCTCAACTTCCACTTCCTGGCTGATAACATCCTCTACGGCATCGCGAATTTTATCTATCAGTTCATCGGTTAATTCAATGTCTTTATTCGATACCGTGATTACAATTCCGCCAACGACAATGTCATTCGATCCATCGGCATTAGCTGTTGTATCCGTGGTTGTAGTATCTGTTGTTCCAGACGGTAAATCAGTTCCGGTGGTTGTCGTAGTGTCTACTGCAGATCCGGTTGTTGTTGTAGTGTCTACTGCAGATCCGGTTGTCGTAGTGGTGTCTATTGCAGTTCCGGTGGTTGTTTCTGTGGTGGTACCTGTTTCGTTCGTTGCCTCTACTGTGGTACCTGTTTCTGTTGAAGTACTATCCTGCTGCGCTTCGGCTGAACCATCCGTACCAACCGCAGATCCGCTGACTGTCTCTGTAACATCAGTTACAGAAGTCGTAGCCGGGAGATACCCTTCCTCTACTAACTCGTCCACTGTCTTGGTAATAGCATCCTCAATCGTAAGATTCTTGAATTCTCCGGCATTCTCCAGGATAGCCTGTCCATCATCGTTAACAGCCTCAACATCGATTACACGGTCGAACCTATTAAGCGTGTATTCTATGGAAGGGTTTACATCGAGGCTGACATAGGAATAGGGGGCTGCATATGCCCATACACCTGCACCTGCTAATGACAAAAATGCTGCTGCGGTAGCACTGACTACTAACTTTTTAGATATTTTCTTCATCTGACTTACCATCCTTATGTTATATTTTATAGTGCTACTACAAATATTCGACTATAAGCGATATTTTTTTGGGGTGATTGTATAAAAAATTATAGTAATAACTTTGTAGTATTATGGTGAGAATATTTCATTTCCCTGTTTTATTTTCTTACAAGATAAGGTAAAATAGATACATGTATTATGTAAAGCAGTATTTGTATGTTTATAATTGAGCTGCCGGGTCAGCATGGAGGACAAAATGAACGAAAAAGCGTTACGAACCTTAGAATATAATAAAATCATAGATAAATTGTGTGCTCTGGCAGGAACAAGCTATGGCAGGGAACTATGTGCCCATCTGCTCCCGCAGGAGAATCTGAAGGAAATTAAGCGGCTTCAGACAGAAACTACGGATGCTCTTTCCCGCCTGCTTCGGAAGGGAAGCGTCTCCTTCGGCGGGATTCACGACATCAGGCCCTCTGTCATGAGACTTAAGGTAGGTTCCTCCCTGGGAGCAGGTGAGCTTCTTCATATCAGCAGCGACCTGGATGCTACGCTTAGGATCAAAGCTTATGGCGGTTATACCGGTAAGGAAGGGGAGGAACAATCGACAGATTCTCTGACCGAATATTTTGCAGGGCTGGAACCTCTGACTCCGTTAAATAATGAAATCAAACGCTGTATCATATCCGAAGAAGAGATAGCGGATGACGCGAGCCCCGCTTTAAAAAGCGTTCGCAGAGCGATCAAAAACACGAATGACAGGATTCACAGCGAGATTGCATCGATACAGAACTCCACCAGGTCCATGCTGCAGGAGAATATCATTACAATGAGGAACGGCAGGTATTGTCTTCCGGTTAGGGCGGAGTTCAAGAGCCAGTTCCAGGGAATGATACATGATCAGTCCTCCACGGGCTCCACGCTGTTCATCGAACCGATGGCTGTGGTCCGGTTGAACAATGAACTAAGGGAATTATCGATCAAGGAGCAGGAGGAGATCGAGAAGGTTCTTGCAGAGCTCTCTAACCTAGCTTCCGAACATACGGAAAATCTGGAATATAATTTCCTTACCCTCACGCAATTAGACTTTATCTTCTCGAGAGCTGCCCTGTCAAAACAGATGAAGGGCTCAGAACCGAGATTCAATAATAACAGAATTATCAATATTAAGAAGGGCCGTCATCCGCTGATTGATCCTAAGAAGGTAGTTCCGATTGATATTAATGTGGGTAAAGACTTCAATATGCTTATCATCACCGGACCGAATACCGGGGGTAAGACCGTAACCCTGAAGACTGTCGGACTTCTCACCCTGATGGGACAGGCCGGCCTTCATATCCCTGCCTTTGATAACTCCGAGTTAGCGGTATTTAAGGAGGTCTATGCTGACATTGGGGATGAACAGAGTATCGAGCAGAGCCTCAGTACCTTCTCCTCCCATATGACAAATATAGTGACCATTCTGCAGAAGGCGGACGAGGATTCCCTGGTACTGTTTGATGAGCTGGGAGCAGGTACGGACCCGACCGAGGGTGCTGCCCTCGCCATGTCCATCCTGTCCTATCTCCATAAGAGGGAGATCCGTACTCTTGCTACCACGCATTACAGTGAACTGAAGGTATATGCCCTGTCCACAGCGGGAGTTATCAATGCATCCTGCGAATTTAATGTAGAAACACTTCGGCCTACGTACCGCCTACTGATTGGAATTCCAGGTAAGAGTAATGCATTTGCCATCTCTTCCAAGCTCGGCCTTCCGGACTATATCATAGAGGATGCGAAGGAGCGGATCGGTACCCAGGATAAGAGCTTCGAGGATCTGATCAGTGACCTGGAGGAAAGCCGTGTAACGATCGAAAAGGAACAGGATGAAATTACCCGTTATAAGGAAGAGATTGAACAGCTGAAGAAGAATCTGGCGAAGAAGAACGAAAGTCTTGACGCCAGCAGAGAACGATTGCTTAAGGAAGCGAAGGAGCAGGCAGCTAAGGTGCTGCAGGAAGCGAAGGAATTTGCTGACGAAAGTATCCGGAAATATAACCGCTGGCTTCAGGAAGGCGGTAATATCAAGGATATGGAAGCAGAACGCGGAACTCTTAGGGAACGCCTGAGTGACAGTGAAGCAGGCCTTCTTAAAAGCAGCCCGAAGAAGGGCAAGGTTGCTTCCACGAAGAATCTGAAGTTCGGCGATAGTGTGAATGTAATCAGCCTTGGACTGAAGGGAACAGTCAGCACCCTGCCAAATGCGAAGGGAGATCTATTCGTGCAGATGGGTATCCTGCGTTCCCAGGTAAACATTAAGGATCTTGAGCTGGTGGACGAGGAGGTCATATCAGCGCCAAACTTTAACAAAACCTCCAGCGGTAAGATCAAAATGTCCAAATCCTTTACGATTCATCCCGAGATCAATCTGATTGGAAAGACGGTGGATGAAGCATTGTCCGAGCTGGACAAATACCTGGATGATGCTTATCTGGCTCATCTTCCGCAGGTGACGATCATTCACGGCAGAGGTACCGGTGCTCTGAAGAATGCAGTACATTCTCATCTTAAGAAAACCAAATATGTGAAAACCTATCGTGTCGGCGGTTTTGGTGAGGGCGACCACGGTGTAACCATAGTTGAGTTTAAGTAATCATTTCATCTGTGAAAAGGAGAATTCCATGATAGCTAAGCAAAAGATCTTAATCGTTGATGATGACGTAAATATCGCTGAATTAATATCCTTATATCTGAAGAAAGAATGTTTTGACACATTAATTGTACATGACGGCGAGGCAGGCATTCTGCAATTTTCCTCTTATCTGCCGAATCTGGTCCTATTGGATCTTATGCTGCCAGGTATTGATGGCTATGAGGTCTGCCGCGAAATACGCAAGTCCTCTTCCGTTCCAATCATCATGCTGAGTGCCAAGGGAGAGATCTTCGATAAGGTCCTTGGGTTGGAGCTTGGTGCAGATGATTACGTCATCAAACCCTTTGATTCTAAGGAGCTGGTGGCCAGAGTAAGGGCTGTACTTCGAAGATTCCAGCCTGCTGCCAAGGAAGAGGAGGATGCCGTCAAGCCTTCCGGTGATTATGTCTCCTACCCTGATCTGATGATCAACATCAGTAATTACTCTGTTCAGTATAACGGTGAAATCATTGAGATGCCTCCGAAGGAATTAGAGCTCTTATATTTTCTGGCCTCGAATCCAAATCAGGTATTTACGAGAGAACAGCTGCTCGATCATATCTGGGGATATGAATATTTCGGTGACACCAGAACCGTGGATGTCCATATCAAACGCTTACGTGAGAAGATCAAGGACCACTCTCAATGGAGCCTATCCACAGTTTGGGGAATCGGTTATAAGTTCGAGTCCAAGCTTCCCAAGAAATAACCGTTTAAGCAGCTGTAGGAGTACGTTTTGACGAAGAAAGGCAGGTGATATTATGAAGAAAACCCTATGGTCAAGAATAACGATATGTTTTCTGTGCACAATTATCATCGTTTTCACATTAATGAATACATATGGGATGAACCTGCTGGAGAAAAAGATAAAAAATGATAAGATTGACCTTCTGCTGGACGAAGCAGCTCTGATCAACATGGACTATTTGAATGATCTTTATGATGAAAGTCTGGATATCGGGGATCTGGCTTCCCAATTAAGATCCATTGACACCTATCTGAATATTCGTGTCTGGATCGTTAATACCGAGGGGGAGGTCGTGATTGATTCCAAGAATACCAATAACCGTCCGGTCATTAAGCTGAATGAAATCGATCCAACCTTTCTCGAAAAGACGAAATCCGAAAATACAAAATTTAAGGGAATCTTTAATGAACCCATGCTAAGCATCATTCAAACTTTAACCTATCAATACCAGTTCCGTGGGTATATCGTGCTTCATACTCCGATGAGTGTGATTAAGAAAGAAACGGAAGTATATTTCAATGTAATCAATATCTGCTTCCTGATCTTCTTCCCGATCCTGCTCCTGATCTTTGGCTATATTTATTATATAACCTCCCGGCCTGTCAAGAAGCTTGCAAAGGCTGCAATGGAATACAGCTCAGGTAACTATAATTATCCCCTGTCTGTTAAAGGGCTGTCGGAATATCGGGCTATGGGTTCCGCCGTCTCCTACATGGCCGGGGAACTGAGTAAGCTGGATGATTATCAGAAGAAATTTGTGGCCAATATCTCCCATGATTTCCGTTCGCCACTGACCTCCATCAAGGGTTATGCAGAGGCGATCCTGGACGGAACCATTCCACATGATATGCAGGATAAGTATCTGAATATCATATTATTTGAGACGGAACGTTTGAATAAGCTGACCTCAAGCCTGCTGGAGCTGAACCGATTCGAGGCCCATGGGGCTATTCTTGATATCGTTTCGTTTGATATCAATCATATCATTAAGAAAACATCGGAGAGCTTCGAGGGTGCCTGCCGCGATAAGAAGATTACGTTGAACCTCGTTTTTGCTGCCCAGGAAACCTACGTAGATGCAGATGTCGGCAAGATACAGCAGGTGCTTTATAACCTGATTGATAATGCGATTAAGTTCAGCCATCACAACTCTAAAATAAAGGTTTCCGTTGAAGAAAAAGGAGATAAGGTCTTCGTATCCGTTAAAGATTACGGTATCGGCATTCCAAGGGATTCCATCAAGAAGATCTGGGACCGTTTCTATAAGACGGATGCTTCCCGCGGTAAGGATAAGAAGGGAACCGGTCTTGGACTCTCCATCACGAAGGAAATCATCCAAGCCCATAGCGAGAATATTAATGTCATCAGCACGGAGGGTGTCGGA
>JAEZJW010000120.1 GCA_023415595.1 Bacillota bacterium | reverse complement strand
GATATATTCAACCTCTACTCTGGCCGTATACTGAAACCGTTCCTCGAACAGAGTTTCAAGAAAATCCCTTAGAGCAGGCATCTTCTCTCTGGTGACACAGCTATCCGCCACCTTAATATGTATCTTCAGGTCCTCCACTGTTACTTCAGCTTTCGATAACAGGTGATAGACCACTATACTTTGCTCTGACAGCTCCGCAAGAATACTTTCCCGGTACATCGGGAACAGCTTCTCAAGGTTATACTGAGCGGACAGCTGAAACTGTGGCTTCAGAATGGCCTTGTTACCGGTAGTCTTAAACAACTGCCGGTTGATCAGCTCCTCCATCCTCCGAATCTGCTGTCTGCTGATCAGACGGCTGCTCTGAAAGCAGATATAAATATTCTTGGTTTCCTTGGAAGCAAGGACTTTAAGGACCTCTGTCTCCTCAAATAGCTTCCTTAGCTCACCCTCCACAGTTAATTGGTCAAACGCTTCAAAGAATAACATACTGTAATCCCCTATCCTTCATCTGACTGAACAGATTTCTTCTGTTTACTTAATTTTATCGTCATCTTACTCTTCATTATATCGCGTTTCGTTTCAAAAAGAAATAACCTTATTCATCCTTTGTCCTACACTTAGTCATCCCGTCTCCTACTTCTAACAGTAAGGATAAGAAGGAGAAGGAATCGCAAAAAAAGAGCAGCCGCACAACATAAGTATCCGTAGCAATCGTACATGATATCTGTAATGCTGTGAAAGCTGCTCCCTGATATAATATTTTCTGTGGTTATAGTTCTGACGCATATATCTGATATATATTTCAGATGTTATAATTCTGTTACATATTTCAGATGTTATAATTCTGTTGCATATTTCAGATGTTATAATCCTGTTGCATAATTCAGATGTTATATTCTGAGGTAGTATATCATGGATGTCATAATACTAAAACAATTGCTATATTGTCATTTCCAATGTAACAGTTCCTCCCGAAGTGCAGAAAGCAGCTCCTCCTCCGGGACCTTACGGATGATTTCACCCTTCTTGATCAAAAGACCTTCTCCTTTACCTCCGGCAACTCCGATATCCGCTTCTCTAGCTTCGCCGGGTCCATTGACTGCACAACCCATGACAGCTACCTTGATGTCCAGGTCGATGTCGGAAACCATCTCCTCCACCTCTGTAGCAAGCTTAATCAGATTAATCTGTGTTCTTCCGCAGGTCGGGCAGGATACCACCTCGATGCCTCCCGTTCTTAAGCCCAGGGTCTTCAAGATCAGCTTGGCGGACTTAATCTCCTCCACGGGATCTCCGGTCAGAGAAACACGAATCGTATCGCCGCTTCCCTGATACAGAATCACTCCGAGGCCAAGGGCCGATTTGATATTGCCGGCATTTACTGTTCCTGCCTCTGTAATTCCCACATGCAGAGGGTAATCCGTCTGCTTCGCTATCAACTCATGTGCCCTGATGCACATCATGACATCGGAAGACTTGATACTGATGACCAGCTGATCATGCCCCATATCCTCAATCCGCTTCACCTTATCCAGGGCACTCTCCACAAGACCCTCTGCAGTGACACGGCCGTACTTTGCGATGATCTCCTTCTCCAGGGAACCGCTGTTCACGCCGACCCGGATTGGGATATTTCTCTCCTTTGCTACATCGACAACTGCCTTCAGCTTCTCCTCACTGCCGATATTACCGGGATTAATTCTGATCTTATCCGCTCCGTTCTCCATAGCAGCGATAGCCAGCCGGTAATCGAAATGGATATCTGCAACCAAAGGAATTCTGATATTCTTCTTTATCTCTGAGAAGGCAGACGCTGCTTCCTTGCTTGGCACGGCACATCGGATGATTTCACAGCCTGCCTTGGTAAGTCTCTCTATCTGTTCTACGGTAGCCTTTACATCCTCAGTCCTGGTATTTGTCATGGACTGGATCAGGACCGGATTCCCACCGCCGATCACTCTGTTTCCTATTTTAATTGCTTTCGTATGCTCACGATACATCCTAATCTCTTCTTTCTTAATTTCAGAACTGACTCGATACCGCTGTGACATGACTGTCACCAGAAACAGTGGTCTCCGATCCAAAACTATCTCGTAAAGATATTCCTGATATCATTAAATAATACAAATACCATCAGTAACATCAACAATGCCATTCCCACAAAATGCACCAGCGCTTCCTTCTCCTTTGGAACGGGCTTCCCCCTGACTGCTTCGATCAGCAGGAATACCAGACGCCCTCCATCCAGTGCCGGGAGCGGCAACAGGTTCATAACACCCAGGTTCGTACTGATCAGAATACAGAAGCCGGCTAAGGACAGGAATACTGCACTGAGCCCCTGTTCGGAGGCCTCATCCACGATCTCACCTACCATATTTACAATGCCGACAGGGCCGGAGATCTCCTTCACGCTTGCCTTACCTGTAATCAGATAACCAAGGCTTTCGATTGCATAATTCACATAGAATTTGAGTTCATAGAAGCTGTTTTTTACCGTAAGCAGAGGAGATACCTTCGTGCTTCTGTAGTTCACCTGCATTCCATGAACATAATACTCCACCAGCTTTGGGGTCACGGAGATATCCCTTACAGCACCCTCATGGAGAATGGTGATTGTCACCGGCTGACCGTTTAACGGATGCAGATCAAAATAGTCACTGAGCTCCTGACCACCGTTGATATCTGTTCCATCGACCTTAGTGATTACATCGCCGGCAACAACTCCCTGCTCTCCCAACGGGAAGGTTTTATCAATCACCTGGATCTCAGCGGTATCCGTAGTGCCATACTGGATTCCCAGTCTGTATTCCGATTTCTTCTCCGGAATTAAGCTGGTGGTAGAGGTACCCTTTTCCCCCTCTCTCTGATAGGTGATCCGTACCTCCTTATCCGATAAGGGATGGAACATAAAATATAAATCAACTTCTCGGCTGAAGTGAACCTTCCTGCCGTTTATTTTAAGGATTCTATCCCCTTCCTTCAGCCCGGCGGCTTCCGCAGGGGAATCCTTCCCGGTTCCGGTGATATCGGGATAATCCACACCAGTGGAACCTGTTACGATTAAAGCAAGCACAAAAGCGAGAATAAAATTAAAGAAAGCTCCTGCAAATATAACGGAGAATCTAGCCCAGACGCTCTTCTTATGGAAAGCACCCTCATCCTCGACCGTGTCGTCTTCTCCCAGCATCATACAGGAACCGCCGAAGGGTAACAGCTTCAGGGAGTACCTGGTTCCGTTCTTAACGAAGCTTGCGATTCTCGGTCCCATACCGACAGAAAACTCTGTCACGGTGATTCCGTTCTTCTTCGCTAGGAGGAAATGACCCAACTCATGTATGATGATGATAAATCCTAACAGCAGTATCGCAACCAAAATGTTCATGTTTACAGTCCTTTCAATTACCGGATCGGGTAAGTTCTTTTATAAAATCATATGTCTCTGTCTCTGTATTAAGAATGTCATTTAAAGTGGGTTCAAGTATCAGCTGATGATTCTTCATGGCTTCCCCAATCATGGCAGGAATATCTAAGAAGCTGATTCTTCCCTCCAGGAAACTCGCTACTGCCCATTCATTTGCGGCATTATAGACTGTTGGCATACTGCCGCCAATCCTGCCGGCTTCCATTCCCAGCTTAAGTCCGAAGAAGGTATCCAAATCCGGCTCTTCGAAGGTCAGCTGTTTCAATTTTACAAAATCCACTCTTTCTCCCTGCGCCAGTTCCATTCTATTCGGGTAGAATAATGCATACTGGATCGGCAGTCGCATATCAGGAATACCCATCTGAGCAAGTATGCTGCCATCCACATATTCGACCATGGAATGGATGATGCTCTGGGGATGGACCAGTACACGGATCCGATCAATCGGGATATCGAAGAGCCAGCTCGCCTCCATTACCTCCAGACCTTTATTTATCATCGTAGCAGAATCTATCGTAATCTTCCTTCCCATTGCCCAGTTCGGATGCTTCAACGCATCGGAGGGAGTCATGTTCTTCAGCTCAGTAAGCTTCCTCCCGCGGAAGGGTCCGCCGGAGGCGGTCAGCAGCAGCTGATATACATCCCTCTTCTTTTCTCCATTGAGAGCCTGAAAGATTGCTGAATGCTCACTGTCGACAGGCAGCAACTCAACATTCTTCTCCTTAATCAGCGGCATGATAATATGCCCTGCCGTTACTAAGGTTTCCTTATTTGCAAGTGCAATGTTCTTACCTGCCTTGATTGCTTCTATGGTGGGAAGGATTCCGATCATGCCTACCATGGCGGTGACGACTGTCTCTGCTTCAGTGGCTGTCGCACAGGCGATAATTCCGTCCATACCGGAGAGTATCTTAACCGGCAGGTCCTTTACCCTGGATCTTAAAGCCAAAGCCTTCTCTTCCTCATATACACAGGCCAATCCGGGTTTAAATTCCCTGATCTGCTTCTCTAAAAGCTCCGTATTACTTCCGGCAACCAAAGCTGTTACCTGAAGCTCCGGGTGCTCTCTGGCGATATCCAGCGTCTGGGTTCCGATGGAACCGGTGGAACCAAGTACCGCAATCTTCTTCATATGCTTTATCCTCCAGCTGTCAATATCCATTTTATTCATCTGTTAAGATGCCGGCTGCAACAGCCGGAGCAAAATAATTATTTATGGATCTTAATTCGCTTCTTCTAGAACAGACCGTTACCGAACATAACAGTCAGATAATATACTATCGGTGCAGTAAAGATAATGCTGTCAAAACGGTCCAGGATACCGCCGTGTCCGGGGATCAGTTTGCCGTAATCCTTGATCTCATGATTTCTCTTGATCGCCGAAGCTGCCAGATCTCCGATCTGGGAGATCACACTGGAGGAAGCACCAATCACTGCAAATAGTAGCTGCGGTTGGCTGATTCCGGTCAGATAGGGACGGACTGCCGTAGCATACAGGAAACCGATTAAGGCTGCTCCCAGTACCCCGCCGATACAGCCCTCCAGGGATTTCTTCGGGCTCAGCTTCGGTGTTACCTTATGCTTTCCGATCAGCATACCGACACAATAGGCGCAGGTATCGGATCCCCAGGCTCCAATAAAGATCAGCCATACGATCCATGCTCCGTCCTCCAGAATCCTTACCTGATATATGTAGGACAGCATCACACTGACATAGAACAGTCCTAAGAAAGCGATAGAAACCTGCTCCGTATTATATTTCGGAAATTGCAGCACATAACAAATCATTAATACCAGAAGGAACAGGATGAACATCATCACAAAATGCTCCTTCAGATCAAAGTAAAGGATCAGATAATAGGAAATTCCCGCAAGATAGCCTAATACACCAAGCAAGGTTTTATGGATCTTTAAGATCCTGTATAACTCCATCATACCAATCAGGGAAATAATTCCCATAGCAGTAAAGAGTGCATCGCCGCCCAGAACAACGAACAAAATCGTTAAGGTCAGCACGATTACACTGCTGCGTAGTCTTACCATAAACATAGTATAACCTCCTTCAGGGCACTTATCTATGAAATAGCGCCGAATTTTCTCTTTCTGCTGCTATAGTATTCCACTGCCTTCCTTAATTCCTCTTTATTAAAATCCGGCCATAGTACGTCAGTAAAATATAGCTCCGTATAGGCAGACTGCCATAATAAGAAGTTGGAAAGTCTTTGTTCTCCGCTGGTGCGGATCAATAAATCGGGCTCCGGTATCTCTTTGGTATCCAGAAAGCTGCCAAACAATGCTTCATCGATCTCCTTAAGTGTAAGAGATCCCTCTTTTACTTCCCGGGAGATTGCTTTAACCGCCCTCAGGATCTCATCCCTGCTCCCGTAATTAATTGCCACCTGGAAATTAAGTCCGGTATTATTAGCGGAAGCTTTCTCAAGTTCATCAATGCTTCTTCTGATTCCATCGGAAAGCACAGAGGTATCTCCAATTATCCGTACCTTCATATTATTCTTAGCGCTGGTCTTGATACTGGTTTCAAGGTAATTCCCAAGAAGCTTCATCAGAGCATCCACTTCTTCCTTCGGACGCCGCCAGTTCTCTGTCGAGAAAGCATATACGGTCAGATACTCAATTCCCATATGATATGCATCTTCACATATTTTTTCAACGACCTTGCTGCCCTGGGTATGTCCGTAATTTCTGGGCATTCTTCTTTTCTTTGCCCATCTGCCGTTGCCGTCCAGTATAATAGCAACATGCTTCGGAATATTCAACTCATTATCCTGCATAATATTCTCCACTATGAACCAAATCCGCTTCTCGAGTTTCTCTGCGCATTTCTCTGTTTATAAGAAGAGTGCCCCAAAAGGTCTTTTCCCAATTAAATCCCTTTTGCGGACACCCCTGATTAACTTATAGGTATTGCTTAGACGTAAAGGAATTATACCGTAAGGATCTCCTTGGACTTATCCTCCATGAGTTTGTCAATCTCTACGATAAAACGATCTGTGAGCTTCTGGCATTCATCCTCCAGGTGTTTGAATTCATCCTCGGAAATCTCACTGGCTTTGTTCTGCTTCTTGAATAATTCATTAGCATCCCTTCTGATATTCCGGATCGCAACCTTCGCATTCTCTGCCTTCTTCTTAACATCCTTTACCAGATCTTTTCTTCTCTCCTCGGTCAGCTCCGGAAATACCAGGCGGATCACCCTTCCATCGTTGCTCGGTGTAAGGCCTAAGTCAGAAGCCAGGATAGCCTTCTCGATATCCTTGATTAATTTACTTTCCCAGGGTTGAATCTGAATTACCCTTGCCTCGGGGACGGAGATGTTGGCAACTGCCTGCAGGGAAGAAGGTTGTCCATAATAATCTATCTTCAGCCTATCAAGAAGATGTGGATTAGCCCTTCCTGCACGGATAGTGGAATATTCTTCTTTTAAGGTATCCAATGACTTCCCCATTTTCTGGTAAAATTGATCTAATCTAGCATCCATTCAGGATCCCTCCAATTCATACTAATTTCGGCCAAAGCCGTAATACTGTATCCTCTTTTTATACGGTGATTGTTGTCCCGTTTGACTGTCCCTTTGCCGCCTTCACAATGCTGTTTTCCTCGCAAAGTCCGAACAGCAGGACAGGTATCTTATTCTCCAGACAGAGTACGGTAGCTGTCAGATCAATAATACCCAGCTTCTGATCCAGGACCTGCTGCATCGGGATCACATCGAATTTCTTCGCATCCTTATTCAGCTTCGGATCACAGTCGTATACTCCGTCAATGTTTCTTGCCATTAAGATAATATCACAGTCCAGCTCTGCGGCTCTGAGCGCTGTTGGAGTATCTGTGGTAAAATACGGGTGACCGGTTCCTCCTGCTAAGAATGCCACTCCGCCCTTCTTCATGCAGCTGATAACCTCATCCTTAGAGAAAAGCTTCGTCATGCTTCCGCAGGTGAAGGGAGTGAAAACCTCGGTTGGAATCCCCACATACCGGAAGATCTCCGATACATAGATACAATTCATAACGGTAGCCAGCATTCCGATCTGATCCGCTTTCGTGCGGTCAATGTTTTCACTGGTCCGTCCTCTCCAGAAATTACCCCCACCGGTGACAATGCTTACCTCTATCCCCTGTTCCACCAGCTGCTTTACCTGCCTGGCAACACCGATACAGGTTGCTTCGTCAAAGCCGGTTCTCTTATCCCCGGCCAAAGCTTCTCCGCTTAGTTTCAATAATACCCGTTTAAATTCTTTCATTTACGTATGCCTCCAGCTTACTAGTTCTTAAAACTATCCGGAACATAATGTATCACATGCAGGATGAATTGGCAAGCGCTTCATCCGATGTTATGAATAGAACTATAAAATCTATTCAAAAATATTGTCCACATCCACTGCGGAGTAGCTTAAGGAACAGAAGCCTTCAATGACTGCACCGTTATTGATCTGTACTGATTTTGCCTTAATATTGCCCTTAATGATTGCAGTTGAGTCAATTACGATAGGTCCATTGACGTCGATCTCACCCTTTACGGCACCTGCAATGACACCGGAGGTAGCGATGATATCACCGATTACAACTGTACCGAGTCCGATCTTAACACTGCCCTCACTGTTGATACAGCCTTCCATACGCTCGGTATTTACATAAACTTCCGCAGCGGAGGAGTTACCGTTGACCTTACCGGTAATGGATAATTTACCGAGGCACTCAATATCTCCGGTAATGCTTCCCATAATATCCAGAGAGCCCTCTGAGGAGATGCTTCCGTTAATTGTTGTACCCTTGGAGATTACCGTAACTTCATCATCATTTGCCACAGAAGCTGCCTTAAGCTTCGGAGCAGCCTTTTCCTTGACTTCCTCCTGAGGTACTGCCTCTTCCTCAGCATTTAAAACATCCAATAACTCTAAATCGATATTCTCATCCATATCATCGCCCTCTTCCTCAATTATTTCTAATGATATATTATCTTCTGATTCTTCCGTATCATCCTCAGGCTGTTCTTTCTCTGCCAAAATATCTTCAGATGGGGTCTCTTCGCTTGTAAACTCGTCAATCAGCTCCAGCATTTTTTCATTATCGGAAGCCTGTGCAGCTTCATCGGCTTCTAATGTATTCACGATCTGCTCATCGGTATCTTCCTCCGGATGTAAATCCTCCGGGATAAGTTCATTCATTGCCTGGGATAAGTCCTCCTTAAATTCCTTAAAAAAGCTCATCAGCGTATTACCTCCCTATGTAATGGATTATTTCACGTCTTCAGCCTTTATCTGTTGAATTGGTGCGACTTCCTCAGTCAGCGGCAGCACCTCAGCCCCTCCGGAGAGTAAAGCGTTAAGTACAGTCGGAAGGGAATCCACTGTCGTCCGCTTACCCTGTGCATCATGTAATAATACGATGGATCTCTTCTTTGCGGCTACACCCTCCAGAATATGTTCAGATAATTGCTCTTTTGTGAATTCAGTTCCGGTAGCATCACCGTTGTCCACATTCCAGTCATAATAAACGATCGATTTATTCTTCAGATACCGTAAGAATTCTTCCATGCCGTGCTGATTGACCATATTGCCGCTGCCACCCGGAAAACGGTAAATCGTAGGCATGTACCCAGTAGTATCATATAACAATTTCCATAGTTTTGTAAAGTCCTTATCAAAATCTTCTTCAGAATTATAGATTTGTTTATAGACATGGGAATAGGAATGCATACCCAGAGTATGCCCATTCTCAATAATTTTACGGTAAAGCCGTTTGGCTTCCTTATCCTTCTTGCCAATTACGAAAAATGTAGCCTTTACACCATATTCATCAAGGATACCAAGAATCTCATCGGTATAGATACTGGGGCCGTCATCAAAGGTTAAATAAACCTGCTTCCCTGCATAAATTCCGGTACTGTTTATCTTAACCTCACCGTCTTCGGACTTCGTCTCCGTCGTAGTATCGGTAACCTGCTTATTATCTTCGATGTCCGTGCTGTTATTCGGATCTGTCGTCCCGGCTGCCTTATCGGAGGAAACCTCTGTTTCATCTCCAACGGAGTCTGTAGGGTATGTACCCGGAGCTAACTGACTGCTTCCTATTGTCGGAGTATCATTTGAATACGACAACAGGTTACCATCGGTCCCGCTTCCGTTCTCTGTGGGATATGTGGAAGCCGAAGGATCATACACCGGAACCCCTGCCTGTATGGCCGACTCTGAAGCAGTCTGCTCCATAGCTTCGGGATCCTGAACGGTATCCGCCCCGGGAAACGAATCAACTATATTCACCTGTCCCTGTATCTCGCTATTCGATTGAATCCCAGGCACCTCTTCCAATTGATCAGACAGCACCTCGTCAGAAGGTTTACGCACAGCGGCATAGGCATAACTGCTCTCATCCTCCTTGTCTCCGGAAGCCTGCGCAGTTTCTTCCATATGGATTCTGACTAATCCCTCCACCTGATTCTGAAGCCTGCTGACTCTGAGGCCTAAATAGATGCAACAGATTGTCGGTAGTATGAGAAGTAGGATGACAACCACAATAATGGCTATCTTCATACGTTTAATTCTTCTTCTGTGCCAAGCAGCGTCTTTCCCCCCGACGCTCTTCTCTGTCTCTTTTTCGTTAACTTTCATTCCCTCCTGCAAGTCATCACCCCTAGCTCTTTTTCACTGATATTATTTTAACACATTCTGATAAAAAACAACATAGAATTTCATAAAATAACATGAAAAGACACTTGAATTGCCGCCTGTAACTGCATGAAACCTCATATTGTCCTATCTGGTCCATCCTATTCGTCATAAGTCCTGATTATACATAAGAAGAGAGCCTACAATACCGTTTGACTGGTTGACTGGATTGTAAGCTCTCAACATTGATTGATTTAATATCATTTTACATCTGCTTCGCAAATGCTAAGTTGCATTAAGACATCGTTATTTACAATCTGATTTGTGAAGATAAATTTTCCACCTTGTTACCTGGTAAATTGCGATATAAACTTCCATGCATTCTCGCAGGTATGATGTCTGCACTCATGTACCTGTCCACTGACACTTGCAAATGCAGTTCGGCAAACACCATCTTCGCTGTCAAAGAAATGAATGGTCAGACAGCTTCCCCTGGACTCATCGTAAAGCTTCTCGATACGATCACCGGAAACACCCCAGATAGGATCTGCCCAATTGTCCTTATTATCGTAGGTAAGGTCAAATGTAGCCTTGCACTTATTGACCTCTGCAGCATACTGTATCCTTTCCAAAGCCGAATCTGCCTGGAAGGGTAATTCAGGCAGATGTGAGCTTTCACCGCCCGAATAGAAAATCGGAACAGGAACAGTCCTATTCAGTCTGTCACCGAGAGGAGGACTGAATGGATTATTCTTCACCGGGAACAGTGCACTCGCAGGAGCAAGCCCTGCGAAAACGGAAGGATACTCCTGATACATATCCCAGGTTTTCCCACTGCCCATTGAAAATCCCGTTGCATAGATACGATGCTCATCTATATTGTAGCGTTTCTTGAGATGCTCAATTACCTCTAAAACTTCTGTAGCTGTTACATTCTGATGATTCTCAAGTGAAACATACAGGAAACCATATCTATGTGCGATTTCATACCATCCTGCAACAAAGGTCAGATACATCGAGGAATCACCGCCACCATGAAATCCCATAAGCAGTGGGACAGGTCCCTGATCAAAGATATCATTATTGTAGTAGGCAAAATATCCAACCTTATGCTCTTCTGTATCCTTGAATACACCTCTATTATCAGGCGAGGTCTTTACAATTACACTACCGGCTTCCTCTGTCATGTTCATTGCTTCAAAATCAGGCTCAAGCTCCATATTACCACACCACATCTTAAACTTGCGGACAAAGGATTTAAAGTCATTCCTGTAGTCAGGCTCTGACTTAATCAGCAGATTCGTACAATCCTGAAAGGCTTCATTGATTTCATCAGAATTGCCAACACTGAGTATTGCTATATCCTTACGCTCCGGTGCAGGAATAACACTCAGATTCTGCATGGAGCACATAGCAGGAGTAATCTCACCCGGGCCCCAGAGATACTCACCATTGATTGTTTTCAGCAGATTCTTGGCAACATAATCTGCCGACTCTCCATAACTATAAATATCCGCTCTGAATATTGTACCTCTTACAAAATAGCCCTTGAACTCGCGTGTAAAGAAATTATGTATTTCGGCAATTCCATCAGAATAGCGGGGATCCATTTTAACTTCAGCTATCACGGACGCATATAACTCCTCTGTTGCATTCTTCCACCCACCTTCCTCAGTCGGATAAATAAAAAGAACACTTGAATCCACTGCAGCCGCAATATCAGCTAATCCGCTCTTCCCCGCAAAATCAATTGCCTCATCCCTGCTCTGCCTGTTTTCTTCAAAGACCAACAGTAACGGAGCCCGAAAGCAATAATTATTCGTCTGTCCATCAATATCATTTGCAGGTATGTACGTCTTAAGAAAGAATCTCTCGTACTCATGCTCCCAATATCTTCCTCCATCAGCCAATGTACTGACAGATGGTCTTTCCATGATTCCCATAAAATACCTCCTAAATAATAAACATATCTGACTTCAACTCTTCTATTGTAACATACTCTCGTCGATATATCCTCTACAATGTCGCAAAACTTTTAGTTACAAAGGGACGGGATTTCTGACACGTCATCTGTCACCTTTGTCAGTACAAGACAGTTAATATTGATTCAAAGGTAAATTATGGTATAATTGTTCATATAGAAAGAACCGCAGGGTGATTTGTCCGATGATTACGTTATTTATTAATGTGTAGTTTATCTTTCAAGCTTAAGGAGGGTCAATAATGAAACGGCTTGCTGGTCTTTTTCTAACTTACCTGATCCTAGTGTTTATAACATTAACTGGATGTAGCACAGTTAGCGACACCCCAAATCACTCAAGTATTGATCCAACAAAATCTGTAGAAGAAGTGAATAATAATGTAGTAACGATAACAAATGCTCCTTCTGATAAAGTAATCAATGTTTTTAGTGCGACAGACGAAGCACCTAATATGGTTATGAGGTATAAAGAGCTCCATCCTGAATTCTCTTATGAAATCAAGCCATTCACGTTCCCTACAATAGATGGTGATTTTAATGCTATTCTTGATGAGTTTCTTGCTAATGGTGGTATAGATACACCTGATATTTACTGTATTGAAAGCTCTAAGGTGATGAAATACTCAAGGGGCAATGCAGCTAAGTATGCCGCACCTTATAAAGCTCTTGGAATCGACGTTGATAACCTGGTTAAAGAGGCTGATATCGCCCCATATGTCATTGATATGGGTACAAATCCTGAGGGTGACATTGTTAGTCTTGGATATCAGGGAACCGGGGGTGCTTTCATATATCGTCGTTCCATCGCAAAGTCCGTTTGGGGAACGGACGATCCAGAAGTAATCAAGGATAAGATTGGTCCGGGTTGGGATAAATTCTTTGAAGCTGCTGCTGACTTAAAAGCAAAGGGATATGGTATTGTATCCGGTGATGGTGATATTTGGCGCCCTATAGAAAATAGCGCTGAAATGCCATGGGTCGTTAATGGCAAACTCTATATAGATCCTAAGCGTGAGGCATTTCTGGACTATGCGAAACTACTTAGGGACAACGGATACACCAATGATACAATAGATTGGACAGATGATTGGTACAATGATATGAAAGGTACCGGCAAGAAGGAAATCTTCGGATACTTCGGACCATCCTGGTTAATTAGCTATGTTATGCTGGGTTATTCCGGCGGTAATATGCCCGGTGAAGGAACCTATGGTGATTGGGCTGTATGCGAGCCTCCCGTGGGCTTTTTCTGGGGTGGCTCTTGGATATTTGTAAATAAGAATTCAGAACATATAGAGGTTTTAGGTGATATTATTAAATGGCTTACTCTTGACAGCTCCGAAACCGGCCTGCAGTATTCCTGGGCTAATGGTACTTATACCGGCAAAAATGGAGTATTAGAGACTGTAGCATCCGGTACTGTTATGAATAAGACCGTCGGCAAACTCGATTTCCTTGGTTACCAGAATATGTTTGAGGTGTTTGACAAAGCTGCAAAGCTCGCAAATGGTAAGAATATTACTCAGTACGACGAATCAATTAATAGTTACTGGCGTAATCAGGTACGTGAATATACGGCAGGTAAGAAAACAAGGGAGCAGGCCATCACTGATTTTAAGCAGAATGTAAAAGACTACCTTGATATCGCTGTAGAGTAGGTGACAAAGGATGTACACCAACGAGTTTAGGAATGCTTATAAAATACACCTATGGTAGTTTAGTTGATAGTACTTACCTGCCAATAATTACGAACATAAAGATGATATAAGTAAGGAATTTTTATGTAATTTGTATAATTTTACAGAGCAAACCTTAGTGCATATGGTTAGAGATAATGAAGGAGAAAATCAAATCTATGCTCCCCTTAACTTTTATCTGTCATTATCTATGCTAAGTGAATTATCTGAGGGAGAAGCAAGGGAAGAGATACAAAAGGTTTTATGGTGACAAAGGGACGGAGTTACTGACACAAGTGGTGCAAACCACTCGTGTCAGTAACCCCGTCCCTTTGTTACTATTCTGTCCCATCTGCAAGACATCTCGATATTCCATTATTTTTACATGTATTTACATTCTAATCCACATATGTTAAAATAAGTAAGTATAAAGGCAATGGAGGTGAATATTCTATCAGATTTTTTTATTAAGAGTAATTAATAATGTTTAACCTAGATTAAGGGCTGATGATTTTGTTACATATTATTTTATTTTTATTATCTAAAGGAGGCCAACAATGAAAAAAATAAAAATTTTAACAGCTGTCATTTTAACAGTATGTATTATAGGTTCTAATTTTGTATTAGTGTATGCAAAGGAAAGAACATACAATTATCTTAATCAAGTTAATCATTTGGCTTTAAACTCCCCAAAAGAATTTCCGACAACATCAAATTGGATAAATAACAAAATAATTAATTTGGTTCCATTGTATGATATTAATAATTCTTTATATGCTTATTGTGTTGATATTGTTAATGAAGATACTGGGAACTACGCATATATGATAATACTCGCCATAACAGATATACCTCAGATACTTGAATTTCATCCTAATGGGAAATCTCCTTATATAAACATTGATGATAAAAAAGCTTATTATAATGGTTTATCAAAGTATTATATTAAAGATACTGATAGTATGTTACAGGATTTGACAACTGGTAATAAAATTGATAAGAAAGATATTGGTGTAATCAATAAAAAAGAAAATACTCACCTTTCTTACAATGCAATAAGTGGGTATAGTAATATATCTGGAGTCCCAGACTATCCATATCAAAGAGGATGTACACCAACGAGTTTAGGAATGCTTATAAAAAACACCTATGGTAGTTTAGTTGATAGTCAAACTACTTTAATAAACAGATTAGCTGATGAATGTGGTACATTAAATTCTGGTTTTACATTTGATAATTATGTTAAAGCAGGGGTAGCCAACTATTTATCTTCTAAAGGCATTTCACCTAACTTTTGTAGATTTATTTCTGAAAATGTATTTGGTGGCCCAAATTATGGAATGTCTTACAATGCATTGTATACATACCAAACTTATATTAATGCAAACATTCCTGTATTGGTTTTTATGAATGGAGCCAATGGGACATCACCTTTCTATTATAATGGATTCGGTATACATACAGTTTGTGGAACGGGTTATTATGTTGGTTCAGCTGGGGAGTTTATTATTGTACATACTACACAGCAAGAAGGTGATATTTATGTAGCCTATTCAGAATACGCGTTAGGTCAGTTTGCATGGTTTACAGTATATTAGAGTATATCTTTTAAATAAATCAGCCCTTAACTTTTATAGATAGGAGTGTCTGATCAATGAAGCAGCTTATCAAGCATTATTCAATGTTTTATATCATGGTAATTGCCTGTATCTTTTTCACTTCATGCTCCAGAAAGATAGAAAATGACTCGCTAAAGGACCAGAACCATAAGGTGGAGCAAGAGCAGGAACAAGTAAAGCCACAAGTGGAAACATCGGGGAATAATTTAGTTAATAACTCAGATATCTCTTCTGATATGATAACTGATATTGTGGAGGCTGACTTACCTGCCAATAATTACGAACATAAAGATGATATAAGTAAGGACTTTTTATGTAATTTGTATAATTTTACAGAGCAAACCTTAGTGCATATGGCTAGAGATAATGTAAGTGAAAATCAAATCTATGCTCCCCTTAACTTTTATCTGTCATTATCTATGCTAAGTGAATTATCTGAGGGAGAAGCAAGGGAAGAGATACAAAAGGTTTTAAATTTCTCAGATGTTAAAGCTAATGCATCTGAGTTGAGTACCGCAATTTCCACCCTGATGAAAAAAAACTTACCTCTAGGCAGACTAAATATAAATAATTCCTTATGGTTAAATGGCGAAATAAACTATCAGGATGATTTATTAAAGATGCTCCAAAATCAATATAATACTAAAATATTTAAGGGGAATATAAAAGATAGTGATTTTCAAGATAAAATGGCTAAATGGGTGTATGAGAACACCAATTTTGAGTTTCAACCTGATTATCACAAATCGCTTGACTTGACAGATCCACATGCATTCATTTCCTTAAATACCTTGGATTTTTATGATGAGTGGTTGAATCCATTTGAAGAAGAGGATACAAGAACAGAGTCCTTTTTCCTGAGTGATAATGAGGAGATTGCCTGTGATTTTATGAAGATGGATAGCTTGTTTCATCCATTTATGACTGGTGAAGACTACACGTCAACCATATGTATATTAAAGGAAAACGAGTCAATGGAGTCCATGCTTTTTATACTTCCTGAGGAGGGCTTGTCAGTAGAAGATTTCATAGGGGAAAAAGGGAAATTATCCGGCATTATTTCTGACTGGACGAATGACCTTTATTCTATGGGTAAGGTTAAATTAAGTGTTCCTAAGTTTGCCTATGAAGATGAAATCGACTTGAAAACCACAGCGGAAGATTTGGGAATCAAGAAAATATTTAGAAAAAATTCAAAGGCATTTTCTATATTTACAGATGAGGATATTTATATTAGTGATATCCGGCAGGCATCAAAAATTAAAATTGATGAAAAGGGATGCTCTGCCTCCTCATATACTGAGATAAGGGCACAAGGCTCAGGGGTATCGAAGGATGAAATAGAAATAAATCTGAATAGAGCCTTTATTTTTATATTATATAAAGATAAAGTTCCATTTTTGATAGGGGTTGTTCGAAACCCTCTTGGATAAAGGCAGAAATCAAAAGTTCCTATAATCGAGTGTGTGAAGAAAAGTCTGTAAATGACTTTCTATGATAATTATTGAAGGATTTTAGAACTGTTTTACAACAGTCTATCCTTGCGAACACTATAACCAAAAGCAAACGGTATGTCAAGAAAACTCTGAAGAATCAGAGCCTTCTGATATACCGTTTTATATTTATCGGATTACACCGGAAGCCTTCCCTCAAACATGATGGACAGCTCTCCATATACCTTGCCCCAGTTCCTTAACGGCATGGTCCATTTTTTCGTCGCTTCAAATGTAGCCAGGTATAGAGCCTTCAGAAGGGCTGTATCGCTTGAAAATACACTGCGCTGGCGGTTGAGTTTGCGATAGGTACTGTTAAGGCTCTCAATGGCATTTGTGGTATAAATGACTTTGCGTACTTCGGCTGGAAACTTAAAGATGGGGCTGATGACGTCCCAGTTCTTAAGCCAGCTTTTCATGGCATTTGGATATCGTTCATCCCATTTATCTCATACTTCCTCTAAACGTGTCATTCCTGCTTCTTCCGAGGATGCATGATAGATTTTCTTAAGGTTTGTTGCAAACTCCTTCTTGTCCTTGTCAGCCACATACTTGAGCGTATTCCGTACCTGATGAACGATACAGCGCTGGTATTCCGTGTTTGGAAATGCCACTGAAACGGATTCCTTAATGCCGGTAAGACCGTCTGCACAGAGGATAAGGATATCCTGTACACCCATTTACCACATGAAACGTGTCTCCTACCGCACGAATCGTAAAATGTGTGTCGAGAGGGTGCTGTTCGTCCCTATAGGATTCGTTCCAAAAGGTTGTGCCATCCCAGGGATTTCTTTCGAATTTTTGCTGTCATTACTTGACTGTAATCGACAATTTTGTAAATATTCCATCATTGGCTAATAGATAAATATCGCAAGTTCCAATCTTCTTTGATGTAATATTTCCTTTTTCATCTACTTCTGCTATACTGCTGTCAGTACTATAATATCGAATCTTAGCAACATGCAGGAGTAATTTCTTGGATGTGCTGACCTTATTTACTTTGGCCGAAATCACGGAAACATCACCCGTTTTAGTAATCAATGCTTCTTCTTCTAAAGAAATGGATTTTGTATTTGTATATTTTGAACTTACCGTTGTAATATGGATCTTTGGAGTTTTCGCCAGGCTAACAACCTTGCCATCTACTTTTTTGTAGGCAATGACATAATATTTATATCTTGTATCTTTTGGTAAGTTGCTATGAGTAAATGAAAGGGATGTCGATGTACCAAGCTTTTTGTATTTATTACCACATGGTGCCCCATAAATAAAATAACCTTCTGCATCTTCGACCTTATTATAAGTAATCTTGACTGAATTCTTGCTCGCATTTCCTTTAGCAAAAAACATAGTTTGTTGAACTGCATTAAGGCTATCTTCTTTCTTATCCTCAATTTCGATTATGACCTTACTACCACTTGCTTTTTCTACTAATGAATTTAATTCAGTCTCATCAAGGGATACTTCTGCATGTGGAAGTTTGATTACTAACTGCTTGAGACCGCTCTGTTCTTGCATCGCTTTCTTTATATTGTCTATAGTTGTCTTAGTCATCTCTACTTCAGCAATACCGTCAATAGATGATAAATCTATCAAAATTTCCGAATCCTTATAGCCATCAACAATCCTCGCAAGTTCATCCGAAGTTATCTCATTTACCACTGCAATTTTACCATCGATTGTAACCTTAACTTCTACCGAGTTACCTAATTTCACTGTCACTGTCTCTGTATTATCAACAGGCGTGCTTGGTGGTATATAAATGACCGGAGGATCCGGTGGATTTGGGGTATTGGTTGGGTCCGGTGTTTTCGTCGGAGTCGGTGTGACTGTTGGAGTTGGCGCGACTGTTGGAGTCGGTGTGACCGTCGGAGTTGGTGTGACTGTTGGAGTCGGTGTGACCG
>JAEZJW010000101.1 GCA_023415595.1 Bacillota bacterium | reverse complement strand
GGCTAATAAGCGATATAATCGCTTCGAATAGCAATCCTGTTATCTTTACTGTTTTTGTGGTGTACCGATATTTCTATCGATACGGTTCGTGATGTATCATGACTGATACATCTCATGAAAATCTATTCATGTATCCGATAGGATACAATTTGAAGCCCATGTGAAGCTTCAATTTTTTTAGAATTTTCAGGGTTGTTTTACTGTTCAATTATCAAGGTTCAGTTTGCTGCAAATCCTTATTTCTTATGGCCTGCAGACAATTTTGTTCTTTGCTTTCTGCGTCAGTTCTTGGCGCGTCAGCAAAAATGATTATAGCATCTGGCAGATGTTATGTCAACAGCTTTTTATAACTTTTTCTCATCCAATTTATGGCTTGTACTTATAGATAACAAAACGATGAAAATAGCTACCCACGGATTAGTATTACCCTGCAGGCAGCTATCTTATACATCCTATTGTAAACACATCATAATCAGGAACCTCCTGCCCACATATATTGACAGGCTCAATCCGGATTAGGTACCCCTATTCCTTATGGAACGTCCTCAATTTATTTCTGCACCAGATGGACTGCAAAGCCCCCCAGTTCTTCCTTCAGGTAAATGGCAGTCAGCTTGTCATTCTTACCATACTTCTTGCTGGCTTCATTAAAGGTAAAGCCCTGTGCTTCCAGGTGGAAGATAGCACGGTCGATATAATTCGTCTGAATGGCGATATGACCCTTCTGACCAAGATAAGGGGTTTTCATGACTTCTATTCCGGTTCCTGCGAAGATGGAGGTGTTGCCAACATTCTTCACGAAACCGAATAGTCGTTCAAATGCAGAAGCTACCGTGTCAGCTTCCTGTTCATCGGAAGCATTAATTCCGATATGACGCAGCTCAAAGCCAAGCATCAGGGTTACTGCTTCCTTCGTAAGTGCGGTAATCTTATCAAAATCTCCGGCCTTGACCAGCTCATCGCTTACCATCCAACTGCCGCCGCAGGCAATGATCTTCGGAAAATCCAGATAGGAATTGAGATTTTTGGCATTGATTCCACCGGTCGGCATGAATTTCATGTTCCCATAGGGTGCTGACATGGCCTTGATCATGGCCAAACCGCCTGCCGCTTCCGCTGGGAAGAATTTTACCACCTCGAGGCCAAGCTCTATGGCTGCTTCAATGTCACTGGGATTAGAGCATCCCGGTGTAATCGGAATCTTCTTCTCCACACAATAACGGACCACCCTCGGATTGAGACCCGGACTTACGATAAAGGTAGCCCCTGCCGCAACGGCAAGATCCACCTGCTCTGTCGTCAGTACGGTTCCTGCTCCGATCAGCATATCCGGATATGCTTTTCTCATCAGACGGATCGATTCCTCTGCCGCTGCAGTGCGGAAGGTAACCTCCGCACAAGGAAGTCCTCCATCACATAAGGCTTTCGCTAAAGGAACCGCATCCTTGGCGTTCTCCAGCTTAATCACAGGAACGATGCCCATTTTCTGAATTTTACTTAAAACCTCATGCATCTTAACTTACTCCTTTATACTACAATTTAAACATTAAATATGCTATTGTGCCAAACCGGCAGGAACCATTTCCCACCCAACCATTTCAAAGTACCTATCAATCAAATATTAAAGGAACTTCACAGCGTTTGTTATGAACCCTAGAAGCAGGTTATTGTCATAGATAAATCTTAATATCTCACTTTCATCTATCATAGCAAAAGCATCCTGCCCGAACTTAGCCCCTCCGAAGACGGTGATCAGAATAAATACCACCCACACAATGACCATGCCGTGTACGAGACCCGCAGCCAAACCGGCCAGTTTATTGATTGAATTTAGAATCGGCAGCTTACTGACGATATCTAGCGCAAAGCAGAGGGCCCATAATACGATCAAGGCCAGAATAAAGGTAAGAATGAAAGCCACAGCATTAATGATTATTCCTGATACGTAGTCTGTTATGTACTCCTTAAGGTTCTCAACTCCCTTATCCCTGTTCTCCATCAGGGATTTTTTGACGGATCCCGGCAACGGTAACCCCTTCATAAAATCCTCTTCGTCAGAGATATCCGTCTCCTTCTCCTTCAGGTCAAGCATCTTCTCTACCTGGTCCGTAATCATATTATGAAATTTGTCGTTACTCTTAAGCATTGTAGTGACATTCGGACTGATCCAAACTGTTAACAGAAGTGCAATCACCATGGAGACCAGGGAAAATATCGTCTTAATAAACCCTACTCTGAGTCCGATCAGTGCATTGCCGATCAGAATCGCTAATACAACCACCAAAATCCAATTCATATGTATCCTCCCAAATATTATTCTGCTCCATAACACAGCCGACACATTTGTTACGGAGCCTGTATTAAAAGGTATACCGGATAATCCGGCCTGTTCCTATTAATTCTGATATTTCTTCTCAGTCATTACCGGCGGTTGGGCAGGTCATTCCAAAAGCTTAATCTCCGAAACCTCTTCTGCACTGATGAACAGATACCTGTCCAGGTGGTTAATCGGGTAAAAGGCCGAAATATTAGTCGTAAAGGTATAGCGGAATTTCTCCTTGCCATCTGTTCTTAAGACCAGACAGCTAACATTGTCATATAGAATGATTTCCTCTCCCGAAAGGAAGATATGATCATACTTCAGGTCCAGCTTCTTATCCAGAAGCTTCTTACCCTGTAAGTCATACAGCAGCAGCTCAGATGCTCCATTCTCTCCCTCTACGACAAGTCCAACATTTTTAGAGCTGTGGAGAACACTCTTGATCTTACCCTCCACCTTCTCCTCGGTGATGAACTCCGGAAGCTCCGGTACTGAGTAGAGAATAAAGCCATTATCTTTAAAAGCGCATGCCGTATCATTGTTCAGGAATTTGATACTGGGCATGATATTCTGTTCATCCTCATAGGAAAAGCCACCTGCAAATCTGTCGCTCAGATTCTGTCCTACTTCACCATAATTCCAGAATCCCACCTCGTTCACGATCATTCCCTGATTCACCTTCATCAGGATCATAGCAAGCTTCTTGCCGTCCTCAGACAGGTCAATATCCATTGGATAGCCATACTTGCTGATCGGGTATCTCTGATCTACCAATACCTCTCCATTGAGATCCAACAGCTTAATATAATGGGCTTCCTTATCCCCCATCAATATTGCTGTTACACCCTGGGAAGCTACTGCTGCCTTAATGATATCCTGCTCCATCGTAAAACTGGCTGCTTCGCCATCCTCATTATATACACGGACTGCTTTATTTCCCCTGTCCGCAATAACCACATATTTCCCACAGGCATCTGCGATCGGATCCTGCATCTCATAGGAACCATTCCATAACAGCTTCCCATTCTTGTCAAAGGCAACCGCTCCATCCAGTCCATATTTCACAGCAGAACCGTTATACTGAAGGTATCCTGCCAGATTTTCTTCCGTATTGGGTGTATTTCCGGATACCTCATAGCTGCTGTAAGACCGGTGATACAGCTTGAACAGGTAGATAGCCCCTGCTGCCAGTAAGATCAGCAGCAGTGCAGAAAATGCATATACCCTGATCTTTCGGTTACGCTTCTTGCGGCTGTGATAATCCCTTATTGATTGTTGTCCTTCCATATCCCTGGCCATATCCTGCTCCCGTTCCATACTTTACACTGATTATAACTCATTTTTCTATCAAAGGCACTATTTTTTTAAAAAAACTGGACGTGCCTGCGGTACCCATCCCAGGTTATGAGACAGGCTGCAGGGCACATCCAGTCAGATAATTATAGTTAATCTTACTTAAGAATGCCAATTAAAAGGCATACTTTAATTACTAAGCAGAGCAAGGATCCATCAGGTACGTCTTCATATGGATCCTACGGTATAATCAGCTTTTGTCCAATATAAATCATATCCTCATCTTCAATATTATTTAGTTTCTTGATTACAGAAATGTAATTTGCAGAATTGTAGAGCTTATAGCTGATGCCTGCCAGAGAATCCCCACTGACTACTGTATAGTATTTTACTTTCTTCTCTTCCTTAACATCCTCTGTCTCATCGTTCTCCTTGGATGTGGTATCCTCTTTCACCTCTTCAGCTGCAGCCTTATCATCTTTCTCATCTACGAGTTCTTCCCCACTGTCCGGTTCCTTCTCATCTTCTAGGGGCTCCAACTCCCCGGGTACAACATTGACATTCAGACTATCTTCCGACTCACTGTTGCCAGTCTCTGAGATGACGTTATTATCCTTTCTGGTCTCTTCCTTAGACACTTTGGAGGCAGGGTCCTTATTCTCCTTTACAAATACAGACTCCACCTGCTCCAGATTCCGTGACAGGGAATCCAGAGCTTTCTGCATATTCCTCATCTGATCATAATTACTGAGCATAGCAGCTCCCACAACAAGGATAATAACGGCTAGCAAGGTTCCGGCAGCATACATCAGCCTGGTGATACTTTTGTTCTCCTGAACAGGGGCCGGCTTCTTGTTCTGGATGACGGATCGGATCTCTCTGGATACTTTGTCATCGTAATCTGCCTCCGCACTTTCCGGCTTGTTATGGTCGATGATATAGTTTTGCATTTCTTCATTTTTCTCGTAGTATATGTAATAGCCCTCCTGCCTTACCAGACGGTTATTCTCATAGATATGGAACGCTTCTTCCTTCTCCATATTATCAAAGGTCAGCAGGGTCTTATCCGCTCCGGCAAAATTATCGATATGAGCCTTAAGGATCTTCTCCTTCTCTTCCAGCAGATATCCGGGTCCTCCCAGGAACCATCCCAGTATCTCTGCCTCTACAAAGTACTTCTTGATGCTCTCATAGATGGAGGTCCAGGTATCGTTTGAAAATGTAATATCACCGGTGGCATCCATATCCGCTACTTCAACGGCCCCGTAGATAAATAGGCTCCTGCAGCCCTCCTGCTTCACATTCTGTCCGACAAGAACCGCCACCTTATACCTCGAGTAATCTTCTCCAGCCAATTGTTTTATGAAGGACATTACATAATCTTCTACATATATTTTTCTGGCCGCGTTACTTTTACCGACCTGACGAATATTCTTTGGCATTTTAAATGAAGTCTGTATCCTGCCTGTCCGATTAGCTTCACCATTCTCGTTACTATAAACAGTTTCAATCATGCGCCCAGCTCCTATCCATACTGAGGATTACATAGAATCCCAAAAATATAGATTATCATAGCATAGATAGGACCGGCTTTTTGTCGTATTCGGCATTCGGTTCTTAAGAAGTTGTCCACTGATTTCTACTTAAAAGGATGGAAATCGGTAATATTCTGGCAGTGGATCCCTGAACCATAGCAATTCTCTGCGAAATTAGTACTATTTTATGTATCGGATGCCCGTATCTTACCAACACAGATGTCTATTATTAACGTTCTTGGTAATACTTAAGCTAAGATTATCAACTTAGTTAACGGAGGTAGTGTGAAAAATCAAGATTTTTCACACGGCAAATTTGTGCTGACGCCCAAATTCGCAGTGCTCCGCATCATGGAGGTTTATTATGAGCATTTTCTTAAAAAGTAAGCACAGAATAACATACTTTAATTCGAGCGAGCAAAATACAGCCTATGAACTGGGCCGTACATTATCCGACCTGATGAGGGAACAATTTCTCTCGAACAGAACAATAATCTTCCTGTGCATCGGATCTGACAGGGCTACCGGTGACTGTCTCGGACCTATTATCGGATATAAGCTGTCTAAATATAAAACACTGCATAATTACTATGTCTATGGAACCCTGGAGGAGCCGGTCCATGCTAAAAACCTAAAAGACACCGTTGCAAGAATATATCAAACGCATGAAGATGCGTTTATCATTGCAATCGATGCCTCTTTGGGAAAATCCGATCATATCGGCTATATTACCTTAGGGGAAGGGCCTTTAAAGCCCGGTGCCGGAGTAGATAAAGATCTGCCCGAGGTGGGAGACCTCTTTATCACCGGTATTGTTAATTTCTCCGGTTTTCTGGACCACATGATGCTTCAGACTACCCGGCTGAATGTCGTTATGTCCATGGCAGATCAGATCTGTCTGGCAATCAACTACTGTATCAGTCATTTAAAGGCGGTTGCCTTATAAAACAATGCATCAGCCCATGTTCTGACGATAGAAGGCCAAGGCTTCGGATATGTTAGAAGCATTGCCGGCCTGGATGATATTCGTCAATGCATCAAGGCGCTCCAGAGACATAAGGTCTTTCCCGATAAATGGTTCATATTCACTGGCTATTTTAATGGTTAAGGCCTTACTCTTGTCCGCCGCTCTGCCTGCTTCCAAACAGGCGGAGTCATAGTCCGCTTTTAAGGCAGCCAGCTTCTCTTCCTGCCGTCCCATGATCTCAGCAGCGATCACCTGGCTGGTCGTATTATCAAAGGTTAACATTGCTTCCTTCTTCTGAGTGGCAATCTCTGCTTCCTCCTGACCAAGTCTCGCCAGCTCTTCATCGAAGTTCTCGAGTCCATAACCGCTTTCATCACGATCTTTTTTTATGTTCTTTCTGATGACATCCATCTTCTTATGATTGCTTCTGATCTGGGATCTTAAATTCCCGACCTGTTTCATGGCATCCGGGTGCTTGTCCTTCGTCAGATTACCGATCAGTAGATAAAGCCCGCCGAATAATATGACACTGGCAATGTAGATCAGAATCAGATAGAGTATTCTGTCCTCCTTCAGGACCAGGAAATAAATCCCGCAAGGAATAATAAACAAGGTCATAAGCAGAGTAAAAAGAATAGTGGCGATATCGCCAAGGTATTTAGGGTAGTATAAGGAATAATATAATCGGGTATTACAAAAAGCCGGAACATGCTTCTGCTTGAAAATCGTCTTTGACTCCAGCTTCAA
Source organism: Bacillota bacterium (assembly GCA_023415595.1). Lineage (GTDB taxonomy): Bacteria > Bacillota > Clostridia > Lachnospirales > Lachnospiraceae > Mobilitalea. The sequence goes on along the minus strand of JAEZJW010000101.1, from coordinate 6,595 downwards.
ACGGTTATTGTCTTCTCTTAGGGGAGCTGTCTCTTCATAGATACGTTCCGATACCTTGCTGTCCTTACGCTTGTCCCTCTTGTCCCGTATCTTTTTGATCCTTGCCCTGGTCTTATCGATCTGCTTATCAAAGGTGTCCTCGATTTCCTGTCTGCGCTTCTTCGTAGTGGATGTGATTTCCTCTGCGACGGCCTTCTCTGCCGCTTGGATACTCTTCTCCAGCTTCTGCTCTTCTTCCGTCAGAGCATCATATTTCGCCTGATATCCATGGAGCTCCAGCAGGCTTTCCTTGATTTCATTCAAAGTATCTATATTACCAGCCAAGATGTTATAATTCCCTTCCAAGACTATACCCCCCTTGTTTGTCTATTTATTAAAGATTTTACTCTTTTTTACCATCACGGTCAAGGGTTTCATATCCGCTAAAGTCTTGAGATTCTCCATATTACGCCGGTGTTCGGCTGATACTCATAAGGGTTTTGCAGTATGGTAGAGGTAAAATCGGAGACATACATCGCACCATCCGGTCCGAACCTGACATCCGTAGGTCTCCCGAGTCCGCCTTCAAACGGAGCAATTGCAGGAAAGCCGGATTTATTGATGGCAAAGGTTGATACCTGGCCGTAAACGACATCTACCTTGGAAATTCTATGTCCGTAGCCTGAGCGGATCAGTTCTCCTGAGGTTCTGTACCGTATCTGTCCGAATTCAGCAACATAAACTTCTCCTACGGTGCCAAACGCGGGATTCTCATTAAAAGCAAAACCCATGATATGAGAATCAGAGGGAAATACGGCTACCGGTCTGGGGGGGACGGAAGGAATACTAGCAAGAATCAAGGTGGGCACCTCTCCTCCTTCAGGAGCAAATCTTGGCTGATTCACCGGAATACCTCCCGTATAATCGGGCCAGCCGTACCAGGTTCCGGGGTTTAATAACTGAATCTCATCGAGAGCATTTGCAATCGGTCTGCTGCCTCTGTTTTCGTATCCCTGGTTCGTCAGATAAAGCTGGTTAAAGCCATCAAAATTAAGCTGAACCGGATTTCGCAGCCCCCAGGCTACCAGTTCCAGGTCTGATCCGTCAAGATTAGCTCTTAAGATACTACCTGACGCCTTCATTCTGCCGTCGATCACTTCGATCGGTCTGGTATTCGGAACCCCGAAGGGCTTGAAGGCACCTGTAAGAGTAGACTTTTCTGCCGGTATCAAAATATTCTCTGTCTCATAGTTAATCCCATTGATCAGGATAAAGGAACCGGGATAATCATGGAGGAGCGGCCGTTCAAATACCCAATCATTATCCAATCCTACCACTCCGGAATTCGTGTAAGTACCCAAACCAAAATATATCTTATTATCCGGACTGAAGGTGACACGATTATTGGTGTAATCGCCAAAGCCGGGCAGCCCCCGGATGATATCCTGCCTGCTGCCATCCAGTTTTATGATTGAAATTTCCCCTCTGGAGGATACATAGATTTCTCTATTTCTTATATTAATGCCAGAAATGGGTACACGAAAGCCTTCAGCTATCACCTCAAAATTACCGTTGCTGATTCTGATTACCCTTGGATTCCCAGTGGAATAGCCGGATTCCGCATATAACAGATCACCCTCGTCCGTAAATACGATACCAACCGGTGTTTCCAGGCCCTGTGCAAAAACCTCCACCTGATATCCCGGGGGAACGCTGATATCGCTAGACTCTACAGATCTTGCCGTACCGTTTTGTTGGGTGCATACCTTGCCGATTATCGATGAGCGGTTACCTATGTACATCAAAAAACCACCTGGAACGGAATTCTCTATAATATATTCCGGTTCAGGTGGTTTAATTCTATGACAGTGGACAGAAGGTGTTGTCTATACCTGGAATCTGTCAATAATCTGTTTCAATTGTTTCGCCATCGCTGTCAGTCCTTCGCTGGCGCTTGCCATCTCTTCCACGGAAGCAGACTGCTCTTCTATAGAGGCTGACATTTCTTCAGTGGAGGCTGAATTCTCTTCAGCAATTGCGGACAGGTTCTCCAGTGTAAATAAGATCTCTGTCTTCATCTTCTCCATCTCTTCGCCTGAGGCATTCATCCGGAGCACAGCCTGTTCTGCTTTATCCATAGCCTTAGTAATTAACAGATACTTTTCTTTGGTGTTCTTCACACTTTCTGTCTGTCTGACGGTGATTGCTGTTACTTTCTTGATGGTGTCCATAGCATTTTGGGAATTTCCCTGAAGCTCCCCAACAATCTGATCAATTTCTTTGGTCGATGCTGAGGACATTTCCGCCAGCCTCCTGATCTCTTCTGCCACTACTGCAAAGCCTTTTCCGGCTTCCCCTGCTCTCGCAGCTTCAATGGAAGCATTCAATGCTAACAGGTTCGTCTGCTTTGCAATAGAAGAAATTACGGTACTGGCTTCACTGATCTTATTGGAGCTCTGATGTGTCTGAAGGATTACATCATGCACTTCTATGGATGCTGTATTATTCTCCTCTGTAATCTGGGACAGCTCTTCAATTACCTCTAAACCTTCTGTTACGGCATCGGTAACCTTCTTAGAAGCTTTATTGACTTCCTTAATATTCAGCTGATCGTTCTCTATCGTTTCACCAAGAATCGACGCTTTTTCAAAACCGTTTTCAATATCCTTCGCCTGATCGGCAGCACCATTGGCCACCTCACCTACCGTTAAGGCTACTTCCTCTGCAGAAATTGCAAGCTGCTGTGAGGTAGTGGTCAACTCACCGGAGGCAGTTGAAACCTTATCAGCGGAATCAGATATTTCTTCAATAATTGTCCTAAGACTGTCCGTAATCTCCTGAAGTGCCCTTCCCAGATCACCTACCTCATCCTTTTTATTAAGATAATTCTGAGGTACATTATTTGTGATATTTAGCATTGCTATTTCTTTTGATAGCTTCACTACTTTTATGATCGGTTTTGTCTGATTGCTTCCGATAATATAAACCAGAATGATACTTAACAATAATATGATGCCTGTTATGATCATGATTGTATTACGAATGGCAGGAACTGCCGCAAGGACCTCGGTTTTCTCTGCTGCGATAACAAAGATCCAGTTGCTTTCCGCAACCGGCGCAAAGCCTGCATATTTTTCTATTCCATTGTATGTATAGCTGTCGACGCCAGTCTTCTCATCAATTGCCTTTTGGAATAGATCTACTAATGAACTTAAGCTTTTATCCTTTTTAACTTCCTCAAAAGGATTAAACTGCGTCATTACCTTTTCTTTTTCCGGATGGGCTACGATAACACCGGAGGTGTTCATCATAAAACTATATCCTTTTTTACCATATGCGATATTATTCACAATATTAGTGAGGGTATTGCCGTCACGGCGTCCGATTAAAGCACCAACGACCTTACCATCCCGCTTAATCGGAGTTGCGTACATTAAAACTACCGTATCGGTCACCTTACTGACTATCAGGTCCGATACATTAGTCTCTCCGTCCAAGGCTTTCTTAATATAATCGCGATCTCCTAATTCAGCGGTGTCACCATTGGAATACCGTGCTGCTCCATCGGGGCTAACAACTGCGAGATCCAAAAAACCAGTTCCCGACCGAAATAACTTCAGCATCGGCTGCTGACGGTCCCAGTCCATGCTGGTGATATCTTCATTCAAGGTCATTATTTTCAACATTTGCATTTGTTGCTCAATTTGACTGAAGGTGTATTTCGCACCTTCCGCTGCCATCGTAACCAAGGCCTTCTCCGACTCACTCTTTAGTGAAGAGCTGGCTTTCTGCAGAGAAATTACTCCCAGTGATATTGATGACAACAGAGTAATTACCGTAAAGATCAATATCAATCTTGTTTTGATGCTGTTTAATTTCAGCGTTCGGTGCTTTTTAAGTCGTTGCATGAATTCCTCCTATGTAGGTTTAGTGTTGTTAAATTGAAACCACCGGTTAAAAATGTAAAATTATTAGTACTAGGTATTACTTTACTTAAAAATATTGTAGTAATATATAATACTATACACAAAAAATGTGAAAATTACAATATATATGAACAAAAATCGGAAAGATAATTATACCTTTCCGATTCGTTTTGTATACAATTTACAGCTCCACCCTGCCCTCAAAGGCACGGAGCAGTGTTACTTCATCGATATATTCCAGGTCTCCGCCGACCGGGATTCCGCTGGCGATCCGGCTTACCCTGATGCCTGCCGGTTTGATCAGCTTGCTTAAGTACATCGCGGTTGCTTCCCCTTCCAAGCTGGAATTCGTTGCGATAATGACCTCTTCCACATCTCCCTGCAGGCGAAGCATCAGCTCCTTCAGCTTAATATCAGCAGGACCGATGCCGAGCATCGGGGAAATTGCCCCGTGCAGGACATGGTATACTCCTTCATATTTGCCAGTCTTCTCATAGGCCGCCAGATCTCTTGGATTCTCTACTACCATGATCTGGTGCTTATTCCTGCCAGGCGAGGAGCAGATCGGGCACAGCTCCTTATCCGTTAGGGTTAAGCATTGCGCACAATAGCGGATGTTCCGCTTCGCCTCAACAATGGAGCCTGACAATGCAGCTACCTGGTCCTCCGGCATATTAATGATATGAAAAGCAAGCCTCTGGGCCGTCTTGACACCAATGCCCGGAAGCCTTGAGAGCTCCTCTATTAACTTGCTGATCTGACTGCTGTAATAATCCATTAGAACGGAAATCCTCCGAGTCCACCCATTCCGCTTAATCCACCTGTAATGGAACCCATTGCTTCGGAGGATTCCTCCTCCATCTTCCTCAGTGCCTCATTTGCTGCTGCTACGATCAGATCCTCAAGCATCTCTATATCATCGGGATCAACCACTTCCTTAGAGAGCTTAACGGAGGTAATCTCCTTCTTACCGGAAACTACGACCGTAACTGCTCCGCCACCGGCGCTTGCTTCCCAGGTCTTATCCTCAAGCTCCTTGGTCTTATCCTCCATCTGTTTCTGCATCCGCTGTGCCTGCTTCATTAAATTGTTCATGTTTCCCGGTAAACCGCCGCCCGGAAATCCACCTCTCTTAGCCATCTTGTTATGCTCCTTTCACTCTTCCTATATAGATATTATATTATTGTTTGCTATCATTTAACAGTACGTTTCTTATTCGTACTGGATGGGCATCTTAATCAGTTTGGTCAGATCAGGAACATCCTCCATCCGCTCCTTATCCTTGTCCAGGTATCTCGTGCTGATCTGGACCTGCTTTCGGATCAGATGTGCGATTGTATCCTTGATTAACAGCATATGAGGTTCCCTGTCTATGATATCCTTATCCAGTTCATTCGTCACGACAATCAGAAGACTCTGGCCCCCATCAATGCTTAAGGGTGCGCCGGCTAATACCGAGCCCAGGGCCGGTGCTTTCCTGGTAACCTGGGAAACAATACCCTTCCAGTTATTCGCTGCCTCCTTCACATCCTCCGGTAATGCCTCCGGAAGAACGACCTGTGGCTTCTGAACCTTCAGTTTACTCTCAGCTGTGTTATGCTGTGAGGGTGCTGACGTAAAGGCTCCGCTCTCCAGCTTCTCCTCCAGCTGTTTGATCCTATCGAGCAGTGAATCGTAGTTCTGCTCCATCTCGGGCTTACAAAGCTTGATAATAGCGATCTCGATCAGAACTCTCTTTCTTGCCGCATAACGAATCTGGTTGGATAGCTCGGAGAACACCCTGATATAGCGCATAAGGGTCTGTTCTTCCATCATCCCGGCTTCCTTCTTCAGCTGCATCAGATTCTCAGTGGAAATCTCCGTGATGATCTCGGAGACTCCCTCCGTCGTCTTAAGCAGAAGAAGGTTTCTAAGGTACCAGATGAAATCTATCGTAAATTGGCCCAGCTCCCGTCCGCCGCTTTCTATTTCTTCAAGCACATCAATACAGGTGGGCACATCTGACTTACGGATATTCATAAGAAGCTTCGAGAACACCTCGGTATCCACGGCTCCTAGTACTTCGAGGACATTATCATAGGTAATCTTCTTACCCAGATAGAAGGAGATGCATTGATCCAGCAGGCTCAAGCCGTCACGCAGGGATCCGTCAGCTACCCTGGCAACATACCGGAGTGCTTTCTCCTCTACTTCGATCTTCTCCGCTTCCATCAGCTCCGCCATTCGTGCTGCGATGGTATCTATCGTAATTCGCTTGAAATCATACCTCTGGCACCTGGAAAGTATGGTGACCGGGATCTTATGGACCTCCGTGGTAGCGAGGATGAAGATGACGTAGGAGGGAGGTTCCTCAATTGTTTTCAGCAGAGCGTTAAAGGCTCCCGTGGAAAGCATATGAACCTCGTCGATGATATACACCTTATATTTTCCTTCGGTCGGGGAATACCTGACCTCATCCACGATTTCACGAACATTGTCTACACCGTTATTGGAGGCGGCATCGATCTCAATGACATTCATTGAGGTCTGTGCCGATATGCCCTTGCACATCCTGCATTCATTACAGGGATTGCCGTCCACCGGGTTCTCACAATTAACGACCTTGGCTAACAGCTTAGCCACGGTCGTCTTACCGGTTCCCCTGGTCCCCGTAAACAGATAGGCATGTCCGATCCTGCCGGCCTTTATCT
>JAEZJW010000082.1 GCA_023415595.1 Bacillota bacterium | reverse complement strand
GGATATGGTAAGCAGCAGTAAAACAGCACTCCAGATTGTGCTTAGCAATGCTGGAACCACCTTATTGCGTGCAGCAATCGGTTTTCTGATAGGGATTATCATCGGGTTTGCCCTGGCGCTGCTTATGAATCTGTTCACCGGCATAGAAAAAACAGTTTTTCCTTATCTGATGCTGATACAGATGATACCGATTCTGGGCATGGCTCCAATTGTCCTGGCAGTGACAAAGGATATTGATAAGAGCCGGATCGTCATCGCAGCCATACTGACCTTCTATCCGGTGGCTACAAATACACTGGCAGGCTTCAAATCTGTAGAGAAGGAGAAGCATGAGCTGATGTATTCCATTGCGGCCAGTAAATATCAGATATACCGGAAGCTATTAATTCCCTCCTGTAAACCATATCTGTTTACCGGATTGAAAATATCAGCGCCTATGGCAATAACAGCATCCATTCTGGTGGATACCCTGCAGGGAGGCGGAGGCTTGGGCTGTATGCTATCCCAGTCCTTAAAGCATGCCATGTCCATCTATGTATTCTGGCAGATCGTATTCTTTAGTGCGGCCATCGGTATCCTAAGCTTCTATCTGATGTCCTTTATTGAAAAAATGACATCACCCTACAAGCGGAAAAAGGGAAGGAGGTAACAAGCATGGTAACTAAGAAACAAAAAAGGACCGAAAAAAAGACAATTACCACCATCCTTTATCCGATAGCCTTCGGTCTGTTATTTGTGATACTATGGCAGACTCAGATCTTACATAAGATCATTGGTGCAGATACCTTTACACTGCCACTGCCCGGTCGTATCCTAAGCATCATCCATGATAATTGGGCTGCTATTCTTACAAATGTAAAGGCTACTGTATTCGTGGCGATCGGTGGTCTGGCTCTGGGATCCGTATTCGGTATTATACTGGCTGTTATCGCAACACTTTTACCGAAATGGGGGTCAGGCGGATTAAGCATTGCCTCTGCCTTCAATGCCATACCGATCATAGCAATTGCACCAATATTAAATAACCTGACGAAGGATTTCAGTAAGAATCCGAATACCCGGAGTATGCTCGCCAAGATGCTGGTGGTCATGATCACCTGTACCGTTGCGATGAGCATCAATGCATACCGTGGCTTTACAGAGCTGAAGCCTTATTCCATGGACCTGATGAAATCCTATGCAGCCGGTAAATTCACGATATTCTATAAGCTGCGGGTTCCGAACTGTATACCGTATCTGTTCACCGCTTTAAGAGTTAGTGTACCCGCCTGCGTGATCAGTGCTCTGGTCAGTGAGTATTTCGCAGAATATATCATAGGGGTAGGAAGGCAGATCAGAGAGAATATCGTTTTGGCACAATACGCCACCGCCTGGGCTTATATCACGGTTGCCTGCTTCATTGGCATTATCCTATATGTTATTTTGCTTATATCCGAAGGTATCCTGTTGAAGGACCGCCGTTAGCGGAGGCCTTCACTGAATATAAAACAAGGAAAGAGGAGGAATTTATTATGAAGAAATTATCGGAGAGAAAAACAAAGAAGCTGCTCACCCTCATAGTGGTAGGCACCATGGCTCTTACGTTATTTGCGGGCTGCAAGAAGGAGGAGAAAGCGGTTGATACGACAGGGGATAAACCTGCTGCAGCAACTGATGCACCAAAGGAAGCTGAAGCAACAAAAGCCCCTGCCGAGGAGAGTACCGGACCATACTACTCTGCCGATGCAACAGTGGAGAGTATCGTGGTTGATGCGGCAGGCAAGGGTCAGGTCGGAAACTGGGGACTCGGGAATGAGTATGAGATTCAGGCATTGCTTACGAAATACGGGCAGGGCACCTCATACCTTAGCCAGGCCTTTGACATGGATGGCTTTGATGATGACTCCATTCTGCTGGCCTCCGCCATGACTTACAACGAATTGGGATTAGTAAAGAACAGCTACGATGGCGGTTACGGTTATGGAGATAAGGTAAAGTACATTGACATGAATGATGAGGGTGTTGCCATGCTGGAGGATAACATCTTCTGTACAAAAGCCTTTGCAGAAGCGAACCCCAATACAGTGAAAGCCTTTCTCTATGCATCCATGAAGGGCTGGGAATATGCCTGCGCCAATCCGGAGGAAGCAGCGGAAATCGTCTATAAATACGGTTCCTCCGTATCCGGTGAACATCAGGCTTATATGGCATCAGAAGTAAAGAAGCTGGTCGAGACGGATTCTAAAGGTGCAGCAGTGAAGGAATACGGTAAGATGGATGAGGCAGCCCTTGCACAGACCCTGGAGCTGGCGAAGCAGTATATCAAGCTCAGTGACTCTGCAGCAGCGGAGAAATTACAGACCCTGACCTTGGATGACATCCGGAATACGACTTACTGGGAAGAAGCAATGGCGTCAGGCGGAACCTTCGGCGCGTTGGAAAAGACAGAGGTCTCCATCCAGCTGAAATGGCTGCCACAGGCGCAGTTCATGGGTTATTATGTAGCACTGGATAAAGGCTATTATGATGAGGTCGGCTTAAAGGTTAATATCGTATCCGGCGGTGGGGATATCGGTGAGACAACTGCTGTGTACACTGGTCAGGTGGATTTCGGTGTGACCTGGGTCTCCAACCTGATTGCAGCAAATGCAGGAGGCATGGAGCTTCTGGAGGTTGCACAGGTATACCAGAGATCAGGACTTGTACTTGTATATAAAATCAACGAATAACTCCCGGATCGGTATGACCCGGTAAAAGGAAGGGAAGGAGGCTTACATTATGGATCTGCTGATTAAGAACGGAACGATAGTGACCGCAACAGAAAGCTATCAGGCTGATCTTGCAGTGGCAAACGGCAAGATCATAGGAATTGGAGCAGGGCTTGACATGGAGGCGGGGCAAATCGTTGACGCTGCCGGTAAGTTTATTTTACCCGGTGGCATTGATGTTCATACTCATCTTGCCATGCCCTTCGGAGGAACCATTTCCGCAGACGGATATCTGTCCGGAACCAGGGCAGCCGCCTGCGGAGGTGTTACCACAGTATTTGATTATCCGATGCAGAGAAAGGGAAAAGGGATCGTGGAGACCGTGGAGGCCAGGAGGCAGTTATGTGCACCGGAGGCCTGTGTGGATTATGCCTTTCATTGCTGCATCACGGACCTTAATGGAGGTGCCTTGCTGGAGGAATTCAATGACGCTGTGGAATATGGTGTCACAAGCTTCAAATGCTTTCTTGTATATAAGAAGGAAGGCATGATGGTGGATGATGGTACTTTGATCAAGGTATTACTGAAGGCAAAAGAGGTGGGAGCAATCACTAATATCCATGCGGAGAATCCGGATGTCATTGACCTGAATATAGAAAAATTTCTGCAGGAAGGCAAGACCTCAGCCTGGTATCACTATTTAAGCAGACCGGAATTCGTGGAAGCCGAGGCCGATAAAAGGGCGGTGCATTGGGCGAAATCAGTCCGCGCACCCCTGTATATCGTCCACATGGCCGACAAGGAGGGTCTGGAGGCTGCCATCGCAGCGAAGCAGGAGGGTTACCCGATCTATATCGAGACCTGTCCGCAGTATCTGGAATTTACCTGTGAGGTATACAAGAGAGAAGACGGAAGGAATTTTGTATGCTCCCCGCCGATGAAGGGAAAAGAAAGCCAGGATGCGCTTTGGCAGGCAATCCAAATGGGGTGGATCGATACGGTTGCGACGGATCACTGCCCTTTCCAGAGCTATGAGAAGGACTGGGGCAAGGATAACTTTACTAAAATTCCGAACGGATGTGCCGGGGTGGAGAATCTATATCCGTATATGTTGTCGGCTGCCAACGAAGGACGGATCACCTTCAATCGGGCGGTGGAGCTATGTGCGACTAATCCTGCCAAATTATTCGGTTGTGCGAATAAAGGTTCCCTGACTGTAGGAAAGGATGCGGACATCGTGATCTATGATCCGAATAAGGAGGTTACCGTATCGGTAAGTAATATGCATTCGGATTATGACCACACCATCTGGGAGGGCAAAAGGATGAAGGGATATCCGGTGCAGACCTATGTCAGAGGAAAATTGGTTTATGATCAGGGTGATTTCGTAGGAGAACCCGGTTACGGTAAATATATTAAGCGAATTCCAGGTACAATGTCTTGATCTAAAAGAAGGAGAGAGATGACTATGAGTAATCCGGCGTATAAAGATAAAATACTTATGGAAGAAGCAGGTGGGTGCCTGCTGTGCCATGAGGCACCCTGTACGAAGGCATGCCCTTATGGAGTAAGAGTGGATGAAGTCATACGCTCTCTCCGTTTTGAGAATCCCCTGGGTGCGGTGAATAAGCTGCCTGAGGACCTGCCTTGTAAGGAGTGCAGTACGAAGGATTGCCGGAGGGTATGCCTGAAGGGAAGAATGAGTCTGGAAGTTCCGGTGGACGAAATCCTTAGGCTGGTATCCGAAATTGATAGGCCGGAGCCCAAAGAGGTGGATCTATCAATAGAATTCTGCGGAGTCAGGTGTGAGAATCCTTTCTTTCTGTCCTCCTCCGTAGTAGGCAGTAATTATGAAATGGTGGCGAAAGCCTTCCGGATGGGCTGGGCCGGTGTTGCCTTCAAGACAATCGGAACCTTTGTACCGAAGGAGGTCTCCCCAAGGTTCGATGCTCTCCGCAAGGAGGCGATGCCCTTTGTTGGTTTCAAGAATATCGAGCAGATCTCGGATCATTCCATGGAGGAGAATCTTAAATTCCTACGGCAGCTTAAGAAGGAGTTTCCTGATAAGGTGATTATCGCCTCCATCATGGGACAGTCTGAGGAGGAGTGGACCATGCTGTCCGAGCTTATGACAGAAGCAGGAGCCGATATCCTGGAATGTAACTTCTCCTGTCCTCATATGGCGGCCGATGGGCTTGGTTCTGACGTCGGAGAGAATCCTGAGCTGGTAGCAGCCTATACGAGGGCAGTCCGGAAGGGTACTCACCTTCCGATTCTGGCTAAGATGACCCCCAATATCGGGAACATGACGATTCCGGCAGTGGCAGCCATAGAAGCAGGAGCAACCGGTATTGCCGCTATTAATACAATAAAAAGTATCATGAACATCAACCTGGATACGTTCTCCTCCGGACCTGATGTGGAAGGAAGAACAAGTGTCGGAGGCTATTCCGGGAAAGCTGTAAAGCCGATTGCACTGCATTTTATCCAGTCCCTGAAGAGCTGTGGGAAACTGGCAGATATCCAAATCAGCGGAATGGGAGGAATTGAGACCTGGAGAGATGCTGCAGAGTTCATGGCTTTGGGCTGCGAAAACATTCAGGTGACAACCTCAGTCATGCAGTATGGCTACCGCGTGATTGAAGATATGATCGAAGGGATGCGTTTATTCTTAAGCGGTAACGGATATCAGAGTATACGGGAAATCGTGGGGAAGGCGTTGCCTAAGGTGGTTCCTGCCGAGAGGCTGGACAGGGACAGCATCTGCTATCCGAGGTTTAACAGAGCAAACTGCCTGGGCTGCGGACGCTGCTTTATATCCTGTTATGACGGCGGGCATCAGGCGATCAGTCAGGAGGAAAGGACGGGGAAGCCTATCTTAAATCCCAACAGGTGTGTCGGCTGTCACCTATGTCTGACAGTCTGTCCGGCAGATGCAATTACAGTTGGTACCAGAGTAATGAAATTAAGTACACTGACAGCATAGTCCGGTTTAGAAGGAGGTAACAAAGATGGTGTCATGCAGTATGGAAAGAATGGAAGAAAAGATTATGACCTTCAGCAAATTTGGAGATACCGGAAGAGGAGGTATTACCCGGTTATCCTTATCCAGGGAGGCACTGGAGGCAAGAGCTGAGTTCAAGAAGAGAATGGAGGCACTCGGAGCTGTTGTTGTAACGGATGACATGGCTAATATGTATGCGACAGTTCCCGGAACGGAGAAGCTCCCGGCAATCATGGCCGGATCCCATCTGGATTCTGTTAAGCAGGGGGGTAACTATGACGGTGTACTTGGAGTATTGACTGCGATGGAAGCGGTCGAAACTATCGTTATGGAGAACCTTCCACATAAACACCCGATAACAGTGGTCGTTTGGACGAATGAGGAGGGGGCAAGATTTGAGCCGGCGATGATGTCCAGCGGAGTCATCTGCGGCAAATTTAATAAAGAGGATATGTTGGCTTCCGTTGCTAAGGATATTCCGGGATATACGTTTGGAGAGGCTCTGGAGCAGAGCGGATATCAGGGGGAGGAAGTTAACCGGATGAGCCCTGATAAATATAAGGCATTGGTAGAATTACATATAGAACAAGGCCCTGTTCTTGAGTCGGAGGGATATGACATCGGCGTTGTTGAAGGGGTATGCGGGATGATCAATTACGAATTCACCTTGATCGGCCAGGCTGACCATGCAGGAACAACACCGATGAAATATCGGAAGGACGCACTTTATGCGGCAGTTAAGATCATTCAATATCTGCATGATGAGCTGGATCTGTTGGACAACAGGCTGGTATATACAACCGGTAAAATCTCTGCTCATCCGAATATTCATACTATCATACCGGATGAAGTGAAATTTACTTTGGATGCAAGACATCAGAATCCGGAGGTAATTAAACAGGTTCTGGAGATCATCCACAGAATACCTTCTGTGATAGAGAAATGCAAGGTGAGTTGTAGAGAAGCCTGGTCAAGGAAAACAGTTACCTTCACCCCGGAGCTGGTGGATTACGTGGAGATGAGTGCAAAGGAACTAGGGTATCCGAATAAGAGGATGTATAGCGGACCGGGCCATGATGCACAGTTTATGATAGAACTGCTTCCTACCACAATGATTTTTGTACCCAGTGCAGACGGACACAGCCATTGTGAGCTGGAGTACACCCCGGTTGAAGGCTGCATAAAGGGTGCGAATGTTTTATTAAGAACCTTACTACATATCGATGAAACATAGGTAATTGGTAGGTTCAAAAATTTTATTTGTTGCCATCTACTATTTTCGAAGACATAGCGATTAAGAACAGAGGATACCGGTTCTGCCGGTATCCTCTGTTCTTGTCCCCTAATGTCGGAACTGGTATACAAATAACTAGGTTAAGCTGATTTTCTCAGCTTCAAAAGTCTGCCGGTTATTCCCCGGATTAGCTATTCGGTTACATTAACAGTACAACGGACTTTGATACCATCCTCCGTGGCATAGAGATATGCCCGGCCTTTGCTGATTGCGGTAACAGTTCCGTTGTTATTTACGGTTGCTACATTTACATTGCTGGTGGACCAGGATGGAAGATTTCCGGAGGATACTGCTGCAGACAATGCAGCGGTATCCCCCTTTTTCAGGGTAAGCTCTGTCTTGCTTAAGGTAATTGTGGGCTGTGCTACGGTGACCTCACAGCGCTTCTCTACACCGTCCACTGTGGCGGTGATCGTCGCAGTGCCGTGTTTGATTGCCGTTACAATACCATTGTCATCCACAATGGCAACGCTCTTCTTGTTTGTCTTCCAGGTGGGACGGATACCGGAGGATACGGACGCAGTCAGCTGACAGGTATCACCCCGGAATAACCGAATGCTGGTCTTATTAAGCTTGATAACAGGCTTTCTTACGGTGAGCTTACAGGTGGCAGAACTGCCATCACAGGAGGCTGTTATGGTTGATTCTCCGGGCTTTAGGGCTGTTATGGTACCGTACTCATCGATTGTGGCGATGCTTTTCTTGCTGCTTTTCCAGGTAACGGGGGATCTGTTCGAAGTTGCAGCAGTTAGGGTAAGAGTCTCACCCCGTTCCAATGAGGCATTCGTATTACTGATTGTTACCTTCGTTTTCCTAACGGTAACCTTACAGGAAGCCTCCGCATTCTTTATCTTCGCTGTTATTACTGCTGACCCGGATTTCTTCGCAGTAACCTTCCCATAGGTATTTACACTTGCTATGGAAGAATTACTGCTTTTCCAGGAAGGCAGGGATAGGTCGGAGGTCACGGCTATCAGATAGAACTCATCATGGATCGCTGCATTGGCGCTGTACTGGGAAAGAACAACGAAGGAAAAGTCAGTGGCGGCCTCAGCAGAGGAGGTAATAAAAGGAGTGGCTGGAAGAATAATGATACATAGTAGAAGGATTAAGAATTTTCTGAACTTTGGCATAATTTCCTCCTATAAAAGGTACGAGGAATAACTGCCATATTATGGCATCAGCAGACTTGTTTTCATTGTACCATCGGGATATAATAAAAGTAAATTAGGTAAAATAATGAAAATACAGGAGGACTTTTGTGATATCGCTATAATAAAGATGGTAAAATAGATAGATAAGCGGTATAATAGAACGGTTTATGAGCGATAGCCGGACATGTTATATTATGATCAGGCTGACATAGGAAAGACAAATGAAGGAGAAACGATGCAATTTAAGGATTTAGATATCATACAACCAATATTAAGGGCCCTGGAGGTGGAAGAATATGCGGCACCCACACCCATCCAGGAACAGGCGATTCCGGTTATCTTAAGTGGCAGGGATCTGCTCGGATGCGCACAGACAGGTACGGGCAAGACAGCTGCCTTTGCGATACCAACCCTGCAGTTACTGGACAGGGAAGGAATCAATCAGGGAAGACACAGGAAGATCCGTGCCTTGGTCCTCACCCCCACGAGGGAGCTTGCCATTCAGATATACGATAGCTTCTGTACCTATGGAAGATACACCGGGCTGAAATCCTGCGTAATCTTCGGAGGAGTCTCACAGAAGCCGCAGGAAGAGCTGCTGCAGCAGGGGGTGGATATCCTGATTGCTACTCCGGGCAGACTGATTGATTTAATGAATCAGAATCTTGCCGATATATCACAGATCAGGATATTAATACTTGACGAAGCAGATCGTATGCTTGATATGGGATTTATCCATGATATGAAAAGGATTATTGCGAAGACGCCTGCCGGCAGACAGACACTGCTGTTCTCAGCGACAGTACCGCCTTCCATAGACGAGATGTCCAGGTCCATCCTGAATCATCCGCAGAAAATAGCGGTGACCCCGGTATCCTCCACAGTAGATACCATACAGCAATACCTTTATTATGTTGATAAAGAGAACAAGAAGGACTTACTGATCCATCTTCTGAAGGACAAAGCAATTGCCTCGGTCCTGATATTTACCCGAACCAAGCATGGAGCCGATAAAATAGTTCGCATCCTTGGGAAGGCGAATGTCAATGCAAAGGCGATCCACGGGGATAAATCACAGGGTGCCAGGCAGCTTGCCCTGAATGATTTTAAAGAGAGGAAGCTCCGGGTACTGATTGCAACCGATATAGCGGCCAGAGGGATAGATATCGATGAATTATCCCATGTCATCAATTATGATCTGCCGAATATCCCCGAAACCTATGTCCATCGGATCGGAAGAACCGGTCGGGCAGGCCTTGGCGGCACAGCAATATCCTTTTGTGATTTTGATGAGAAGGAGCAGCTTGCTGGTATAGAAAAGCTGATAGGAAAATCCATTCCTGAGGTGAAGCATCACCCATATCCGCTCCTGAAGAATTATCCCGCAGAGAAAACGACTCAACCGAGGCAGGCTCCGAAGCACAGGGAAGCAGCGGCTACAAAGTCTGTTCCAAAGGCATCGGTACAAAGGGCTCACGGCCAAATGAACCAGGATACCAGGGCGCAGGAGCCAAAGACACAGCCTTCCAGGACACAGGCCCCTAAGTCACAGGCCCCTAAGTCACAGGCCCCAAAGACACAGGCTCCTAAAACACAGGTTCCTAAGACACAGGCTCCCAAGACACAGGCTCCTAAGACACAGGTTACCAAGTCGCAGGATCCAAAGTTTCAGGTTCAAAAAACTCCGTATCAAAAGGCTCAAGTGTCAAACGTTCCGATACAGAAGGCAGGAACACAAAACAATTCCTTGAAAAACCTAAATCAAGCGAGATCAGTGTCTGAAAGTACGCTGATAAAGGAACCCGGACAGGAGATACAAAACAAGACCGTATCCACGGGACAGGCCAAAAAGCATTTCTGGAATTTTAGAAAGAAGAGTTAATCATAAAGTAAGCGCAGATAAAGGGCAGAAACCATTAGGTTCTGCCCTTGTTATATATCTATATTACTATATCTGTAAAGCCTTCACCACATGCTCAAAGCCCATTCCATGGGAAGCCTTAACCAGTATGGTATCATTCTCTTTCACAATATCGGGAAGTGCTCGGATCAGCTCATCACGGGTCTCGTAATAAAGGAGTGTTCCGCGGAAGGAGGCTTCTCTTGCTCCCTCGTACATGTTACGGGAAAGCTTACCGACACAGGCAAGCATTTCAATTTCCTTTGAAGCGGCAAATGCGCCGACCTCATGATGGAGAGTTCTTTCTCCCTCACCCAGCTCGAACATATCCCCGAGAATGGCTACCTTCCGGGTATCTGCGGTGGTTAAGAGCTCGATGGCAGCTTTCATGGATACCGGGTTGGCATTATAACAGTCATCGATTACGGTATAGTTCTCATGCCGGATAATATTGCTCCTGCCCCCGGTTGGTTTCACGGCTTCAATTCCGGCAACGATCTCCTCCCCGGTTAAGCCGAGCAGGTTACCGACAGCTGTTGCAGCCAGAGCATTTAATATCATATGTCCTCCCGGCAGGGGGACCTTCGTATGTAAGGTTTTATCCTCCACATGAATGGTACAGGTACTGCCGAATAAGCCCAGGCTCTTAATGTCTGAAGCATAGATTTCCGGCAGGTGCTGATCCGGTCCGGAAGGCTGGCTGCCCAGGCCAAAACGGATTGGCTTATGACCCTTGACTTCTCCGATGGTTGCCAGCATATCATCATCACCGTTGATGCAGACTCGCCCGGTCTCATCCATATAATCAAATATCTCAGTTTTTGCTTTCAGGACGCCTGCTCTGTCACCTAAATTCTCCAGATGACATTGACCGATATTGGTGATGACCGCGATATCGGGCTTTGCAATTCTGCTGAGTCGGTGCATCTCTCCAAAATCACTGATTCCCATCTCCAGCACCGCTACTTCATGTTCCTCACGAATTTTAAAAATGGTCAGCGGTAAACCGATCTCATT
The DNA here is from genome assembly GCA_023415595.1 of Bacillota bacterium. Classification (GTDB taxonomy): domain Bacteria; phylum Bacillota; class Clostridia; order Lachnospirales; family Lachnospiraceae; genus Mobilitalea. Next base: position 5,352 of record JAEZJW010000082.1, on the reverse strand, counting down.
ATTATAATTACCCTCTGTCTTTAATACCTGATATCTCTGAGCCAATACACTGCTGATAAATTCCTTCGTACTAGTTTTCCCGACACTGCCGGTGATACCAACCACTTTCACCCTAAGCTGTCTCCGATACCAGGCAGCGATGTCCTTCAGGGCTTCCAGACTGTTATTTACAAGAATATATGGGCCGGCAGGTTCAGCCGGAGCCTTCTCACAGAGGACTGCAAGGGCACCCTTCCCATAAACCTCGGGAATGAAGCTATGACCGTCCGCTCTTTCTCCGACGGTAGCTACGAAGAGATAGTCCTTCTGTACCTGCCTGGAATCCAGGACGATGCCGGCCGTTTCCCTGCCATCATACTGCTCTGTATGAATTAATTGACCGTTGCAGGCCCTTGCGATTCGATCCAATGTCATATTTATCATAAATATTCTCCTGTTTCCTGTTACCTATATTTGTTGAAGGAAACCTCTATAATCTTCTCACAGAGAACCTCAAAATCCATGCCGATTACCTTCGCCTCCTGAGGAAGCAGGGAGGTGGGAGTCATTCCTGGTAAAGTGTTGGCCTCCAGGCAGAAGAGCTCCTTCTTCTCATTCATCAGAAAATCCATACGGGCATAGGTCTTTAAACGCAATGCCTTAAATACATCTTCCGCGATGGATTGCATTCTGGCAGTAGTGTCCGCATCCAATTCGGCAGGGCAGGTCTCGATAGCACTTCCTGCCTGGTACTTATTCTTATAGTCATAGAAGCCTTCTACAGGAGCAATCTCAATGACCGGCAGTGCCTTACCTTCGATAACTCCGACGGAGAATTCACGACCTTTAATATACTGCTCAATGATTACCTCATTCCCATAGGTGAAGGAGCTTGCCAGTGCATCTTCCATTTCCGATGTGGTGTTTACGATCGAAACACCTACGCTGGAACCGCCGTTACATACTTTAACCACACAGGGGTAGCTGTTCCACTGAAAGGCTTCTCCCTTTTTCGCATGGATACCGGCAGGAGTCGGAATACCGTAATAAGCGAACAGCTCCTTTGAAATTGCCTTGTCCATGGCCAACGCACTGCTGGTATAATCTGTTCCGGTATATTTAATTCCCATCAGATCAAAGGCTGCCTGGATCTTGCCGTCTTCTCCGTTCTCCCCGTGGAGTGCGATAAACACGATATCAGACTGGCTGCAGATCTCTATTGCATTCGGCCCGAAGAAACTGCGGCCGGAATCCTTTCGTAATGACTTAATCTGTGCAAGGTCCGGGCTTGCAGCCTTGATAGAGCCGATATTAGCCGCCCAGTCCCTATCCAGTTCAAAGATACTTTCGGGGTTTCCCTCATAACCTAAATACACATCCAGGAGAACTACCCGGTGCCCCCTCGCCTTTAAAGCTTTGTAAATCATTGTTCCAGTGGATAAGGATACGTCCCGCTCTGTGCTGGTGCCTCCAGCCAATACTGTAATTTTCATATACATCCTCTCCTTTATTCCTTATTACTTTACTATTCTATATCATCTGTTATGTAGTATTTATCAGAAACATTCCTCATCAGTATAACGCAAACCGATCTTCAAGTAAAGTTTTTAAGGGAGAATTATTAGCCTAAACTACAATATGACCTATGTCTGTAAATGTTCACAAAAGGCTGCTACAAAGCACCCTGGTATTAATGATTTAATACAATGGGGGGACTGAGCAGCAGCCTTACACTTTATGATTAAATAATGCCTGTTGGGTTGGCAACCCTTAATTGCATGATACCTATTTGGGTCAGAAATTGGTTTTGTAGTCTTTTATTTGGACTTTAATACGTTTCCAACCATCTTAAAGCTGATCTTCTGGCCGTTATACAGGATCAGCCCTTTATAAATACGTCCGGACAGCATGATAACCAGAAGAGTAAAGAATAATAACAGGGTCAGGGTTATCACTCCCTCGAGGAGTCCCATCGTACCGGTAATAAGATTGGAGGGAACACAGAAGGGCGCTGTGAACGGAATATATCTTGCGATCTTTAAGATTCCTTCATTTCCCATCACCGGGGACAGGTAAGTGACCAGCCAGCTGATGATAATCGGGAACTGAAAGACCGCCTGGGTTTGAGCAACATCCTCCGGCTTGGATACCATGCAGCCTGCAAGACCGGCGATAACTCCGTAGAATAAGAAGCCGATTGCGAAGAAGATTATAGCCATAATAACTGCAGGCAGTGTCATCGCGGTTTCACCGATATTATCCTTCAGGAAATTAAATACTGTAATAACGGAGTTCTGATATTCCGGGTACATAGCATGAGCAATCGCATTTCCACCATATAAGCCTACCACAGCTGCGACAATCCAGCCCACAAACTGCATTAACGCCATACTGGTGACTGCCAGTACCTTACCTGCGATTAAGGCATACGGATGAACGGAGGTCAACAGTGTCTCCATCAGCTTGGAGGTCTTTTCGGTGGAGACCGATTTACTGATGTTCTGGCCATAGAGCAGAAGCATCATATAAAGCATGAAACCGAACAGCATCGGTGCAATGAGCTTAATTGCATAGACAATCTCATTTGTATTCTCTCCGATCTCCGCATAAGAGGTAACAACCGGAGTTAGAACGGAGCCCAATTGTTCCGGTGCTATGCCCGCCTGAAGTACCTTATTGGTTTCGAAGGCTGCAGTCATAGGACCCATGAAGGACTTAGCCTGTTTTTTCGTGATCTCGGAACCGTCCGGAACGACTGCTTCGAGCTTATAGCCGTCTTCCCCGAGGGTGATAATCACCGCTATGGTTTTCGGTGAATCGGCAGCTGCGGCCCGGATCACTTCCTTCCGGTCCTTGCTCTCGGAATTGACAAAGGTAACAGCCTTGAAGGCATCACCGGAAAATTCCGGATTTAATGTTTTATAATCTGCGGGTGCCAGCCCGCTTTGATCCAGTACCAGAACCTTCTCAATCGGAGAAGCCTTTACTTCTGTCTTCTCATCAGGCTTAGCCGCAAGAATATTTACCAGTATGATAGCTCCGATGATCAGGAGAGAGATTAAGGTAGATACGACCTTAAATGCGGGACCCTTTGTTGCCTGCCGGAAGGTAAAGCTGAATACAGTGTTCCATCCTCTGAATTTATCTTTCATCTGAATTCCTCCTTTACACTGTCTTAGACAGTTTCACCAAATCCTTCACCTTGATCTTGCTACCGGTGTGAAGAATTAGGGTCTCATAGATTTTAGCTACAAAACGCACCAACAGTACGATGAAAACCAGCTGAAGCACGATTGCGATTCCTGCCATTGCAAAGCTTGCTTTTCCGACGAGTATAGCACCCGGCAGTACAAAGGGTGAGGAGAGGGGGAATAGAAGAGCAAAGGTCACAAAGGTGTTATCGGAAGAAGCCATCATCGTATTAGCGGCTCCCAATCCAATATAAACACCAACCAGATTCACCATGGTAAACAGGGTGAGTCCTTCACTGATTTCCTCCAGCTTACTGACCGTTGCACCGGCAAGTCCTGCAAGGGTTGCATAGAAAATGATGCCCAGGATTACCAGGATGAAGCAAATAAGGATGTTTACGATATTCAGGTTCCCGAACAGGTCCTGCGGGAGGTATTGTGACATTACGCTCGCATTGCCTGACAATGCAGCGGACAGCTTATTGGAAGCAAACAGCATGAGGACTAAGGTACCCATCTGAAGTATTACTGCACACAGCATAGCAAGAATCTTACCGATCATCAGAGCCAGCGGTCTTACGGAGGTCAGCAGATATTCCACGACCCTGGTTGACTTCTCGGTTACGATTGAAGTGGCAATCTGCGTACTGGCCATCATATTAACCATCAATATAACGAACAGGATACCGTAGATAAACCAATACTCCGCATTGGAAATCGCAGTACTTTCTTTTATTATAATTTCTCCGTCAGCATCAGCCAGGGATACCTCGGATGCTACCTCGGTATGGAGGAGCTTCGCCTGTTCCTCTGTCACACCAAGGGCTTCCAGCTTAAATGCATCGAACTGTTTGGAAACGGCTGTAACTAACTGCGACAGACTGTTATTCTTAACAGGTCCCTTGCTTGCTTTTAAGAAGTTTAAGGAATACATACCTTCTTCATTCTTTAAAACTAATATAACAGAGGTCTTCTCTGTATTCTCGATCAGCTCGGTTACCTGATCATAATCTCCGGCTCTGTTTTCAAAGGAGATGTGGCTGATATCCTCATCCTTTATGAGACCGTTGAAATCCATCTCCGGAAGGGAGGTATTATTGTAGACATATACCTTTTGAATCGGATTTGGCCCCTCCGGTTCTTTCATACCGTCGGTAATCATATTAATAAGGGGCATGGAGGCGGAAGCCAACAAAAGCAATATGACAAAGGAAATCAGATATGCCTTGTTTTTTAAGGTTTGCCTCAGCGTAAAGCTGAATACGTCCCTCCAGCCGGTTATATTACTTTTCTTCATGAACATCCCCTGCCTTTTCGATGAATATTTCATGGAGTGACGGTTCGCGCAATTCGAATTTTACGATCGGAACCTTATCCCCGATCAGCTTAGTCAGAAATTCCATCGCCTGAGCTTCACCGGATACCTTAAGATGATATTCACTGGGAGTCTTGTTCACGATCTTCAGACCGAAGTCATTAATGTAAGGTAAGACCTCCACATCACTTTTCACAAATAGATTAACGCGGCCATAGCTCTTTTTAATCTCATTCAAATCGCCCTGAAGTACAGTCTTGCCACGATTTAAGATGGTAATATCGGAGCAGAACTCTTCAATTGTCGGCATCTGATGGCTGGACATGATCAGGAACTTGTTTTTCGCGATCTCTTCCTTAATAATGCTCTTGAACAGATCGGTATTGACCGGGTCAAGACCGCTTAAAGGCTCATCCAGTATGATCAGCTCCGGATCGGAGATCAAAGCGGCCATCAACTGAATTTTCTGCTGGTTACCCTTGGATAACTGGTCCGTACGGCTTGCTTTAGTGGCTTTCTTCCCCTTTACCCGAGGCGGGAATATATATTCATTGACGGCCAGACGGTCAGACCAGTACTTGATTCTATCCATAGCCGTATTCTTCGGAACATTGCGAAGCTTGGCAAAGTACAGCAGCTGGTCCAGCAGGGAATATTTCGGATAGAGGCCACGCTCCTCTGCAAGATAACCAATGTTCGTATTTACCGGATCCAAAGGCTTTCCTTTCCATAGAACCTCACCTTCGTTTTTCGCAAGCATGCCAAGGATAATACGAAGGGAAGTGGTTTTACCGGCTCCATTCGTTCCTAGCAAAGCGTAAACACCCGGCTTGTTGATCTCGAAATTCAGATTGTCTACTACGACCT
>JAEZJW010000185.1 GCA_023415595.1 Bacillota bacterium | reverse complement strand
TGGATTAATCTGCTTATGTCGCGAAAGTGACAGTAATACTAAACAACGGGTTTAGTATCATTAAAAATAATACTTGCAAGTTTGCATACATTTTTGTATAATAGTCCATGCTGTTATTAATACATGGGCAGCTTTACTATATCGGAAAGGTTGTGATGTTAGGGTTGGAGAAAAAGCTCACGTTGTATGGCTTTAACAACCTCACAAAGACACTTAGCTTCAACATATATGATGTATGCTATGCGAAAAGTGAGAGGGAACAGAAGGATTATATCGCATATATTGATGAGCAGTATAATTCAGAGAGATTAACGAATATTTTAGTAAATGTTACCGAGATGATCGGAGCACATATTCTCAATATATCTAAGCAGGACTATGAACCCCAGGGAGCATCCGTCAATATTTTAATCGCGGAGGGGTCCTTATCCTCTGAACATATCGATGAATCCTGTAATCAGGGGAAAACCATCTTTAGTCAGAGGGACTCCGTTCATGCACACCTGGATAAGAGTCATGTTACTGTGCATACCTTCCCCGAGCACCATCCCGATAATTCTATTTCTACCTTTCGTGTGGATATCGATGTATCCACCTGCGGCGAGATTTCCCCGCTGAATGCCCTGGATTACCTGATCGGAAGCTTTGATTCCGATATTATCACAATAGATTACCGTGTCAGAGGCTTTACCAGAGACCTTCATGGCATGAAGTATTTCATCGATCATGATATTACCTCGATTCAGGACTATATCGATGATAAGACCCTTACCAGATATGATGCGATTGATGTCAATGTATATCAGTCGAATATTTTCCATACAAAAATGCTGATCAAAGAGATCGAGCTTCAGCACTATCTCTTTAATACCGATGTTTATGAACTGCCGCCGAAGCAGCGTCTGGAGATCACGAACAGCTTAAGAAAAGAAATGATCGAGATTTTCAGCGGAATGAATATTTATTAGTACTTGAATTTGGAGGTACAGATGGAATATACACAACAAAACTCACCTTTACATGAGGCCTTATTAAAGCATAAAAAAGACCGGATCGTTCATTTTGATGTACCGGGACATAAGGGCGGAAGGGGTAACCCGGAGCTGACACAGTTTTTAGGCGCAGACTGCCTGAAGGTTGATGTTAACTCCATGAAACCCCTGGACAATCTGATCCATCCGACATCAGTCATAAAAGCTGCAGAGGAACTGGCCGCCGAGGCGTTTGGTGCAGAAGCAGCTTTTTTCATGGTCAATGGTACTACCGCAGCGGTACAGGCCATGATCATGTCCACCTGCAAGGCAGGAGAGAAGATCATTCTTCCAAGGAATGTTCACCGCAGTTCAATCAATGCACTGGTGGTCAATGGAGCCATACCGGTCTATGTAAACCCCGGTGTCAGCCATGAGCTGGGCATTCCGCTCGGAATGAGTGTAAACGATATTGAAGAAGCAATCAGACAAAATCCTGAGGCAAAGGCTATTTTAGTGAATAACCCGACCTATTACGGGATTTGTTCTAATTTAAGGGAAATAGTTAAGCTTGCCCATAAGAACGGTATGCGTGTCCTTGTGGACGAAGCACACGGAGCACATTTTTATTTTGGGGAAGAGCTTCCTGTCAGCGCAATGGCTGCCGGTGCGGATATGGCTGCTGTGAGCATGCATAAGACAGGAGGTTCTCTGACACAGAGTTCCTTCTTATTATGCAGCAACGGGATGGATACCGGTTATGTCAGACAGATCATCAATCTGACCCAGACAACCAGCGGTTCTTACCTTCTGATGTCTTCCCTGGATCTGGCCAGAAAGCATATGTATCTGAACGGGAAGGAAATCGTGTCCAAGACTCTGGAGCTTGCAGAATATGCGAGAAAAGAGGTTAATAAGATTGGTGGTTATTATGCGTTCTCCAAGGAACTGGTTAACGGTGACACGATCTATGATTTTGACCGGACGAAGCTTTCCGTGAATACGGTTGAAATCGGTCTGGCGGGTATAGAGATCTTCGATCTCTTACAGGAAGAGTATGATATCCAGATAGAATTCGGTGATATCGGTAATTTCTTGGCCGTTGTATCAGCCGGAGACCGCGCATTTGAGATAGAACGTCTCGTTTCTTCGCTAGCGGAGATCAAGAGAATCTATGGCAAGGACAAGGTGGGCATGCTGAATCATGAATATATCGATCCAGATGTTGCCCTGACACCGCAGAAGGCATTATACAGTGATAAGAAATCCGTACCCTTAAGAGAAGCCATTCATCATATCTCAGGGGAATTCGTGATGTGCTATCCGCCCGGAATACCGATTCTGGCACCGGGAGAGCGCATTACCGAAGAGATTATTGATTATATCATATACGCGAAGGCAAAAGGCAGTGTATTGACCGGGCCGAAGGATATGAAGGTAGAGCATATCAATATTGTTGACTTTTAGAGAAGCATCCAAAATTGTCATAAGCATGCGTCCTGCTTAAAATATTACCGGGACCAAGCTCTTAAAACAAAGAAAGGCTGGTGTACTGAATGGAATTATGGTATACGGAGCATCATACGGAACATGTCAGGTTCTCTATGAAGGTGAAGGAGCAGCTGTTCAATAGACAGAGCGATTATCAGCATATAGCGATCCTTGATACCGAGGAATTCGGCAAGGTATTGACCCTGGACGGTTATCTGATGATTACCGAAAAGGATGAATTCATCTATCACGACATGATTATTCATGTGCCCATGGCAACTAATCTGGATATTAAGAAGGTACTGGTCATCGGAGCCGGAGATGGCGGTTCTATCCGTGAGCTGACCAGATATCCGGGGATCGAGCTGATCGATATGGTTGAAATCGATCAGATGGTAGTGGAGGTCTGTAAGGAATTCATTCCTCAGACTGCCTGTAAGCTTGAGGATCCCAGAGTTCATATCTATTATGAGGATGGTCTGAAATTTATCCGCCGCAAGGTGAATGAATATGATCTGATCATCGTGGATTCCACGGATCCCTTCGGACCCGGGGAAGGCTTATTTACGAAGGAATTCTACGGTAATTGTTATAAAGCCCTGACGGATAAGGGAATTCTGGTAAACCAGCATGAAAGCACCTATTATGATGAGTATGTGGAAGCGATGAAGCGGGCTCATGCCAGGATTAAGGAGACCTTCCCGATCGCCAAGGTATACCAGGCACACATTCCTACCTATCCTTCCGGACACTGGTTGTTTGGGTTTGCATCCAAGCATTATGATCCGTTAAAGGATCTAAACGAAGAGGAGTGGAATTCCCTCGGTATCAAGACGAAATACTATAACACCAAGCTTCATCAGGGAGCCTTCGCACTCCCGAACTATGTAAAGGAGCAGTTGAACGAATATGAATAGAAATGTCCATACGTTTATCGGCTGTGACCGGGAATATGAGGATAGTGATATCGTACTGTTCGGTGCTCCCTTTGATGGGACAACCTCCTATCGACCGGGAACGAGATTTGCCAGTGCAGCGATCCGGAACGAAAGCTATGGGATTGAAACCTATAGCCCTTATCTGGACAAGGATCTTACGGATATCAGAGTTTTTGATGCCGGTGATCTGGAATTCGGCTTCGGTAATACGGAGCGGGTACTGAAGACCATAGAAGAGATGACTGAGAGAATCTTATTGGACGGGAAGAAGCCTCTGATGATCGGAGGAGAGCATCTTGTCACTTTGGGAAGCGTCAGGGCTGCTCTTAATAAATATCCCGAGCTTCATATTCTTCATTTTGATGCCCATACGGACCTGCGTGAGGATTATCTCGGTGAAACCCTGTCCCATGCCAGTGTCATCAAAAGATGCTGGGATCTGATCGGGGACGGGAAGATATACCAGTTCGGTATCAGGAGCGGCGAACGGGAGGAATTCCTGTGGGCAAAGGAGCATACCTTCCTTCAGAAATTTAACCTGGATCATCTGGAGGAGGCAATCGAAGCCCTGAAGGGGAAGCCGGTGTATCTGACCATTGACCTGGATGTACTGGATCCTTCTGTATTTCCCGGAACCGGAACACCGGAGGCTGGCGGAATCACCTATATGGAGCTGATTCAGGCATTAAACAAGGTATTTACACTTAATATCGTAGCAGCAGATATGAATGAACTGTCCCCGGTCTACGACCAGAGCGGTTCTTCAACAGCACTGGCTTGTAAGCTGCTTCGTGAGCTGCTGCTGCAGCTATAGCTGTAGCTGTAGGAAGATATAAAATCTAGAAGAGGGTATATGGCACCCTATCAAAATTATATTTATATCATAAATGGGAAAAACTATAGTATCAGGATAGGACGTAACCCGGCATAGGATAAGGAGGAATTATTATGGCAAAGGCTTTAATTATCGGCGCGGGCGGAGTAGCCAGCGTAGTAGCACATAAATGCTGCCAGGTACCGGAGGTATTCGAAGAGCTCTGTATCGCTAGCAGAACATTATCAAAGTGTGAGGATCTGAAGGAGAAATTAGATCAATATACCCTGCAGCTGAGCACAGATAACAAGATTGAAAGAACTAAGGTTTCTGTAACAAGAGTGGACGCAGACAAGACAGAAGAGGTGATTGAACTGATTGAGAAGGTGAAGCCGGACATTGTAATCAATGTGGCATTACCTTATCAGGACCTGACCATTATGGAGGCCTGCCTTGCTACGAAGGTGGATTACCTGGATACGGCGAATTATGAGCCGATCGATACCGCTAAATTTGAATACAAATGGCAGTGGGCATACAAGGAGCTGTTTGAAAAGGCCGGTATTACCGCAGTGCTAGGCTGTGGCTTCGATCCCGGTGTTACCGGAGTATTCTCAGCCCATGCCCTGAAGCATCATTTTGACGAGATCCATACAATTGATATCCTGGATGCCAATGCCGGAGATCACGGCTATCCCTTCGCTACGAATTTTAACCCCGAGATCAATATCCGTGAGGTTACAGCTCCCGGCAGTTACTTTGAAAACGGTAAATTCATAGAAACAGAGCCTATGACCATTAAGAGAGTTTACAATTTCCCTGAAATCGGTCCGAAGGACATGTATCTGCTCCACCATGAGGAGATGGAGTCCTTAGCTGTCAATATCCCCGGAGTGAAGAAGATCCGTTTCTTCATGACCTTCTCCGAGCGTTATCTGACCCACCTGAGAGTTCTTGAAAATGTAGGTATGACCTCGATTGAACCAATTGATTATAATGGCCAAAAGATTGTACCGTTACAATTTCTGAAGGCTGTCCTTCCGGATCCTGCTTCCTTAGGTCCGAGGACAAAAGGAAAGACCAATATCGGCTGTATCTATACCGGCTTAAAGGACGGCAAAGAGAAGCAGTATTATGTATATAATGTTTGTGACCATGAGGAATGCTACCGTGAGGTTGGCTCCCAGGCGATTTCTTATACGACCGGTGTTCCGGCAATGATAGGTGCAATGATGGTACTGACCGCTAAATGGAAGAAAGCCGGCGTCCATAATGTGGAGGAATTCGATCCGGATCCGTTCATGGATGCTCTAAACAAATACGGTCTGCCCTGGCAGGAAAGCTTTGAGCCCGATATGGTGGAATAAGAAAGCAATAGAATGTAATCAATTAGAATATAGGACGAACAGCCGCTCATACAGCGGCTGTTTCAGTAATCCTTTAAAACAAATGAACATGGCATCCATGAAAGGAGAAGCCTATGAAGTATGATTTCAGCAAGGTTCCAACCCCCTCTTATGTAGTTGATGAACAATTACTTAAAAACAATTTATCCATTTTACGATCCGTCATGGACCGTACCGGCTGTGAGATATTGTTAGCGCAGAAGGCCTTCTCCATGTATGCGGTCTATCCTCTGATCGGAAGTTATTTAAGCGGTACCACAGCCAGTTCCCTGTTCGAAGCAAGGCTTGGCCAGGAAGAGATGGGGAAAGAGGTTCATATCTTTTCTCCTGCTTATAAGGAGGAGGAATTCGATGAGCTTCTGTCCCTATGTGACCATATCGTATTTAATTCTCTGCAGCAATGGAATAAATATAAGGACAGGGTTTTTGAATATAATAAGCTGCAGGAGATTAGGGATGGCAAGGAGAAGCGCAGAATCTCCTGTGGATTGCGTATCAATCCGGAGTATGCCGAGATCGAGACGGACATGTATAATCCCTGCTTTGAGGGTTCCCGCTTCGGAGTTACCCTAAAAAAGCTTCAGGGTGAGGATCTGACCGGTCTGGAGGGTCTGCATTTTCATACGATGTGCGAACAGAACTCCGATGTTCTGGAGAGAACCTTAAAGGTTGTGGAAGAGAAATTCGGGGAGTATCTGTCAGGAATGAAGTGGCTGAATTTCGGAGGCGGACACCATATTACCAGGGAGGACTACGATACCGAGACCCTGATCCGTTGTATCAATCATATGAAGGATACCTACGGGGTTCAGGTATATCTGGAGCCCGGGGAAGCAGTTGCCCTGAATGCCGGATGGCTGGTCAGCTCTGTTCTGGAGCTGATGGAGAATGGAATGCAGCTGGCAATCCTGGATACCTCTGCTGCCTGTCATATGCCCGATGTCCTGGAGATGCCCTACCGTCCGAATATCATAGGTTCAAATAAAGCAGGAACATATCCGAATTCTTACCGCCTCGGAGGTCCGACCTGCCTGGCGGGGGATGTCATTGGTGATTATTCCTTCCCGGAACCACTAAAGGTCGGTGATAAACTGGTATTCTGTGATATGGCGATTTATTCTATGGTAAAGAATAATACCTTCAACGGAATTAATCTGCCTTCGATCTTCTTAAGGGAGGAAGACGGGAAGCTAAAGAAGATCAAGGAATTCGGATACGAGGATTTTAAGGGAAGATTATCTTAACAATTAATATAATGCACCAGGATGCTTATGAAACCTAATACAACTTCTGCAGTAAAACATGAATAATCCAGAACTTTTAGTATAAATTTTAATAAAGAATCGTATGGGATGATTTATGTTGAAGAAGAAGCTAAGGACGATAATTCCCTGTTTTATGATATTGGCCCTTTTTGCCGGTTACAATTTTAATTCCCTTAAGACCTATTATGATGAAATTCTTGATTATTCCGGCCTGGAGACGGAGAACTTTGATGCAGAATTACGCAATGAGAATAACAGATTCAGCCAAAGTGAGCAGGAATACAAGAATATGCTTGAACCATCAGAGGCAGGGGAGAACACAGAAAATACGGCCCAGGTTCCGGAGGAGTTAAGGCTTCGTGCAAATTCGGCACTTTTACTGGATGCGGAGAATAACAGAGTACTATATGAGGAACATGGCTATGACAGACTGCCGATGGCCAGTACCACGAAGATCATGACCTGCATCGTTACACTGGAAAATGCGGACTTAGGCGATATCGTTACGGTATCCTCCCATGCTGCCAGACAGCCGGATGTCCAATTGGGCATCAGAACCGGTGAGAAATATTACCTTCGTGATCTGATCTATTCCCTCATGCTGGAAAGCCATAATGATTGTGCGGTTGCAATCGCTGAGCATGTGGGAGGTTCAGTGGAGGGCTTTGCAACAATGATGAATGATAAAGCCAGATCGCTCGATTGTTACGATACGAATTTTGTAACACCGAACGGACTGGATGCAGAGGGACACTATACAACGGCCAGGGATCTTGCAGTGATTGCCAGCTATGCAATCAAAAATGATCAGTTTATTAAGATAACGAATACAGCATCCCATCAATTCAAAGAATTAATCAATGGCAGGAATTTTTCTGTTACCAATAAAAATAGATTTCTGTATATGATGGATGGAGCCATCGGTGTGAAAACCGGCTTCACCGGTAAAGCAGGCTATTGCTTTGTTGGTGCCATCAAACGCCCGGATCGCACCCTGGTATCCGTCGTACTGGGCTGTGGATGGCCGCCGAACAAAAGCTTAAAGTGGGCTGATACCAAGAAGCTGATGACCTATGGAATTGAAAATTATGAGAAGAGACAAATTTATGAAGAGGTTACCCTGGAACCCGTTCCGGTGAAGGATGGTCAGAAGAAGCTGGAAGCCCTCAGTTTGGATGGCAATCTGTCCCTGCTGATGAGAAAGGATGAGAAAGTCCGTATTGAATATGAACTCCCCCAAGAGCTGAAAGCTCCGGTTAAGGCAGGTACAGTAGCAGGGTATGCGAATTATTATATCAATGATACTTTGTATGAAAAGCTTCCGATCTACACTACGGAGGAGATCGCAAAGATTGATTATTCGTTCTGCCTTAAGAAAGTTTTCGGCTTATGGAGTGCACAATATTAAAGCAATCAAAGTTCCTTTTTAAATGTGATTTGAATCAAAGCAACCTGCTCATCCTATTGTTATACTATCCAATGTAAGGAAGAAATGACGATAAGATTAGCCGGAAATTACGGTAAGATAAATGGAGGAATGAAGATGGGTAAAAAAATTACAGAGCATGTCACTTGGGTTGGTAAGGTAGATTGGGAATTAAAGAGCTTTCATGGGAATGAATATTCCACCTGGAAGGGTTCCTCTTATAATTCCTATCTGGTAAGAGATGAGAAAACAGTATTGATCGACACGGTATGGCAGCCCTATGATAAAGAATTTGTATCCAGGCTGAAGAAGGAAATTGACTTGAAGGATATTGACTATATCATCATGAACCATAACGAGATTGATCACAGCGGAGCACTGCCTGAGCTGATGAGGGAGATCCCGGATACCCCGATCTACTGCACGGCAAATGGTGCCAAGATCATCAAAGGCCACTACCATCAGGACTGGAATTTTATAACGGTTAAGACAGGGGATACATTGAATATCGGTAAGCATACCCTTACCTTTGTGGAAGCACCGATGTTGCATTGGCCGGATACCATGTTCACTTACATGGACGGTGAAAATATTCTGTTCAGTAATGATGCCTTCGGACAGCATTTTGCCACCGAATCCTTATTTAATGATATGGTGGATACTTCCGAGCTGTTTGAGGAAGCGACGAAATATTATGCGAATATCCTGACTCCCTTCAGCAGGATGGTATCGAAGAAGATTGATGAGGTCTTAAGCTTTAATCTGCCTGTTACGATGATTTGCCCCAGTCATGGTGTAATCTGGAAGAATAATCCGCTGCAGATCGTGGAGCAGTATATGAAATGGGCGAAGGATTACAGGGAAAACCAGGTAACCATCATTTATGATACGATGTGGAATGCTACAAGAAAAATGGCGGAAGCAATTGCTGAAGGGTTAACGAAGGAGAATCCCACACTGACGGTTAAATTATTCAATGCCTCTAAGGAGGATAAGAATGATATCATTACCGAGGTATTCAAATCCAAGGCGGTTCTGATCGGCTCTCCGACAGTCAATAACGGCTATATGCACTCTATTGCCGGACTACTGGAGATGATCAGAGGCTTGAAATTCAAGAATAAGAAGGCTGCTGCCTTCGGAAGCTATGGCTGGAGCGGAGAAGCAGTGAAGCTTCTGAATGAGGAACTAACGAAATCAGGCTTTGAGTTAATGGACGATGGCTTCCGTTCCCTCTGGGTTCCGGAGGAACAGGAGCTGAAAGCCTTAACGGAATTCGGCAGGGTGCTTGCCGGACAAATTTTATAAAAAAATAAAATATTTTCAAAATTATGAAACCTTTTCCCATTTTGAATCGTTTAATAGAGGAAGGCATAAACTGCATCTATTAAAGGACGGGGATAGGATGAAAAAAATAGTGATCAGGTACCGTTGCAGCAAATACAGGTGCTTTACAGGCGGATTACTGTTTGCATTGATATCAGGTATTTCATTGCTGCTGTGTTTCAGCGGAATCTATGAATATCAGGAAGTCGGAGTAAAGATATTATTACCCTTCATCATCGCGGTAATCAGCATGATTCTCGGCTTTGTCACGATGTTTGGCCATAAATATGTCTCGAAGGAAAAAGCCTGATCTGATATAAATAAGAGGAACCGGTATACCGGTTCCCTTGTCATGTATAATAGAAAGGATATGAATGAATGCCTGTCATATTGGTATTCACTCATATCCTTTTTGAATTCATGAATTCTCAAATTACTGCCCGAAACCAAAATACCGCATGCTGTTATAGTAAGAGATATCCTGAACAATTTTTCCGAGTACCTTCATGTCCTTCGGGAATTCCCCGCTTTCAACTAATGAGCCCAGGTAATCACAGAGGATTCTCCTGAAGTATTCATGCCTGGTATAGGACAGGAAGCTTCTGGAGTCGGTCAGCATACCGATAAAATTACTTAACAGGCTGAGACTTGAGAGGGTTACCATATGCTCCTTCATTCCCGGCTTATGATCATTGAACCACCAGGCAGAGCCATGCTGGATCTTGCCGATGGCAGTGGAATCCTCAAAACAGCCCATTACCGTATCAATGGCCGTATTATCAGTGGGATTTAAGGAATAAAGGATGGTCCTTGGCAGCTGATCGGTTATATCCAGGGCGTTTAAGAAATCCGCCAGCTGTGCAGATGAGGTGTTGCTGTCATCGATACAGTCAAAGCCCGTATTAATTCCGATCTTGCGGAAAAAGCGGGTATTATTATCCCTCTTTACACCGTAATGAAGCTGCATGACCCAATTCAGACGGTGATATTCCCTGCCGGCATATAGCAGGAAGGCGGTCTTAAATTGCAGCGTCTCCAGTCTTGTGGGAAGCTCGCCTGAGAGACGTTTCCTGAAGATTTCTTCAATCTCTTTGTCGTCTGTAGGATAGTACATGACAAATTCCATTCCATGATCCGAGATGCAGCAGCCGTTACGATGGAAGAACTCCATCCGGTCGGTGAGGGCAGTACAGAGGGACTTAAAATCAATAATATTTACTCCACTGACCTTAGAAAGTTTCTCAAGATAACTTAAAAATCCGGGTTTCTCGATGTTCATTGCTTCGTCAGGTCGAAATGCAGGGAGTACCTTTGTCTGAAAGTCGGTAACCTGTGCAAGTTCCCTGTGGTATTCCAAGGTATCCACAGGATCATCCGTCGTACAGAGAACCTCCACATTGGACATCCTGATCATTCCCTTGGCACTCATTTCAGGACTCTTAAGCTTGGCATTACAGATGTTCCATACCTCCTCTGCAGTATCACTGCTTAAGGTACCTTCATAGCCAAAATAACGCTTCAGCTCCAGATGGCTCCAATGGTAGAGGGGATTACCGATGGCACGCTCCAGCGTCTCTGCCCATTTTTGGAATTTCTCCCGATCCGGGGCATCCCCTGTAATATATTTTTCTTCAATTCCGTTTACACGCATGAGACGCCATTTATAATGGTCCGCACCGAGCCAAACCTGTGTGATATTTTCAAACCGGATATCCGCTGCGATTTCTCTGGGAACGATATGACAGTGATAATCCACAATGGGCATATCCTTCGCATAGTTATGATAAAGCTCTTTAGCAGTATCCGTGGTTAGTAAAAAGTCCTGATCCATAAACTCTTTCATAGGAACCTCCGGGCAAATATATGATAAGGTACATTTTGCTATATTATAGTACAGCAGCGGACTTACCGTCAAGTTAAGCCGGAAGCAGCACACTGTAACACGACATTAGATACACTGGGATAACGGACTTGACGAAAACTAGTGTCCGTCCTATACTTAAGATATGGAAATATTTATAATCAGACATTACATATAAGGAGATTACTATAATGGCAAAAGTTATTACAATGGGAGAAATTATGCTCAGGCTATCCACTCCCGGTAACCAGAAGATTATCCAGTCCGACAGCTTCGAGGTATGTTATGGCGGCGGAGAAGCAAATGTAGCTGTATCGTTGGCAAACTACGGCCATTCAGCTTATTTTGTGACAAAGGTTCCGAAGAATCCGATCGGTGACAGCGCCATTGCGGCATTACGAAAATATAATGTAAACTGTGATTATGTGGCAAGGGGCGGAGAACGCCTCGGGATCTATTTTCTTGAGACCGGCGCTTCCATGAGAGCCTCCAATGTTGTCTACGACAGAGCTTATGCGGCAATCGCTGAAGCAGAGCCTTCTGATTTTAATTTTGATGCAATCTTTGAGGG